>JAUXOH010000030.1 GCA_030682505.1 Candidatus Didemnitutus sp.
CTCCTACAACTCCCGCACGGTCCTCGAAGACCACGTCAAGGTGAAGGCGAACGACGGCGTCGTCACCCTCACCGGTGTCGTGCAAGACAAGGACGAACGCGCCCTCGCCGAGGACACCGTGTCAAATCTCCCCGGAGTCAAGGGAGTGAAGAACGAAACCACCATCAAGCCGACCTATCCCGAGCACTCGGATGCATGGATGGCGCTCAAGATCCGCAGCCGTCTGCTGGTGAAAGCCAACGTCAGCGTCGCCTCCACCACGGTCGAGGTGAAAGACGGTGTCGTCACCCTCAGTGGCACCGCCGAAAATTCGGCGCAAAAGGAACTCACCGAAGCTTACGTCAAGGACATCGACTGGGTGAAGTCGGTGAAGAACAACCTCGTCGTGCAGGACAAGCCGGCCGCCGCCGCAACGGTGGGCGAAAATATCGACGACGCCTCCATCACCAGCCAGGTCAAGTTCGCGCTGTTTGCCAACAAGGCGACGAGCGGGCTCAAGACCAAGATCACGACCAACGATGGTGTGGTCGCCATCACCGGTGAGGCCGCTTCCGATGCGGAGAAGTCCCTCGTCACGAAACTCGCCTCGGGTGTTCGCGGCGTGAAGTCGATCGGCAACGAGATGACCGTGAAGGCACCGTAAGCGCCTCGGCAGATCAAAAAAATCAATTCCCCTGTGCGCCTGCCTTCGAGCGGGCGCACAGTTTTTCAAGTCCCGGCGGGGACAACCCGCCACTCAAATCCCCAAAAAAATGAACCGACTCATCTCTCTCGCGCTGCTCGTTTGCGGCATTTTGCTGATTATCGCCGGCGTCAGCGCCTCCGAATCCATCAGTTCGGACTTCACCCGCCTGTTTACCGGCAATCCGACCGACAAGACCATCTGGCTGCTCATCGGTGGGGCGGTGGCCGCCATCCTCGGTCTGTCCGGTCTGCTCCGCGGATCGAAATCGAACTGACTCCACCCGGCCATGCTCTATTATTCCGTCATCTTCTTCCTCGTCGCCCTGGTCGCGGGCGTCCTCGGCTTCGGTGGCATCGCCGGCACCGCCGCCACCATCGCCAAGATCCTCTTCATTGTCTTCCTCGTCCTCTTCATCGCCTCGCTGCTGCGCGGCCGCCGAGCCTGATCGTTCCGACGCGGCACCGACGGAGGAAGAACGTGGCGTGACGAGCACGCCACCTCCACCAGGGTGTAACTTGGAAATGGTAGGTTGCGCGCTTGCCGCGCAACGTGGCGCGACGAGCGCGCCACCTACCCAAAGCGCCGGTTAATTTCTGCCGCAGGGAAAGAGCAACCCCCGACCTCGGTCGGTGGTTTCAGCAAGGGAGGATGCGCGAATGGGAAACGACCCGAGCGGGTCGCGCACGCACCTCCACCAGGGTGTAACTTGGAAATGGTAGGTTGCGCGCTTGCCGCGCAACGTGGCGCGACGAGCGCGCCACCTACCCAAAGCACCGCCGCGACGCACATCGGTCGGTGTCAGTTAATTGTGAATAAGAAAATGACCGACCCAGCGCCTTTTTACTTGCTCGTGGGGGATAGAATGGGGAGAAATGGTGCGTTCTGGGGCGCAAGGCATTTGGCGACCGGAACGGACCCCTCTTCATGGCGCAATCTGGCACAACCGTTTACTCAGGTCGTTTTGAGCACTCGCTCGACGACAAGCACCGACTGACGATTCCGTCCGTTTGGCGCTGGGTGCACACGGAGACGGAGACCTTTTTGGCCATTCCGCATCCCGATGGTTACATCGCGGTGTTGCCCCCGGCGCGGGTGGACAAGCTGCTGGCGCAGATTTCGGAGATGAAACTTTCGGACCGGGATGCGCAGGCGGTGAAGGCGCGCATCTTCTCCAACGCCCTGTCGTTCACGTTCGACAAGCAGGGTCGCTTCGGCGCCAACACCGACCTCCTGCAACATGCGGGCATCGAGAAGAGCGCTGTGCTCGTGGGCATGGGCGACACTTTCAACATCATGAGTTCGTCGCGCTGGGATGATCTCCAACGCGCGACGGCGGGCGAAAACTTCGGCGACATGATGCGCCGGATCGGACTCTAAGCGATGAAGACCACCGTCCGCATCATCCGCGCCCAAACCCTGCCCAAACTCTCCGTGGTCAGTCGTGCCAATCGGCGCGCTGCCCGCAACGTCACCCCCCAGCGCTCCCGGAAAGCCCATGTCCGCCGCAGCGCTTGAACTTCCTGATGCAATCATGACTCCAGGGCACCAGCCGGTTCTCCTGCACGAGGTTCTCGAATTCCTCGCGCCCGAGAGCGGCCGGACCTACTTGGACTGCACGTTTGGGGGTGGGGGACACACGCGGGAGATTCTGAAGACCGGGGCGACCGTGGTGGCGCTCGATCGTGATCCCGCGGCCGAACCGCGCGCAGCGGCGGTGCAGGCGCAGTTCCCGGAGACCTTCCGGTTCGTCGATCTGAACTTCGGCGATCTCCACGCGTTCGACCAAAGGGCGTTTGACGGCATTCTTTTCGATTTTGGCGTGTCGTCCTTCCAACTCGATGACGGCGAGCGCGGTTTTGCGTTTCGCCATGACGCCCCGGCCGACATGCGGATGAATCCCCGCGAGGGCCAGTCGGCCGCGCGCTGGCTCGAAACCGCCAGTCACGGCGATCTGGTCCGCGCCATCCGTGATTTTGGCGAAGAGTCCCTCTGGCGCCGCGTCGTGCCGGCGATCGAGGCCTCCCGCGGCACCGGCCGGCTCGAGCGCACCGCCTCGCTCGCCGAGCTGATCGCCGACGCCATCCCGGCGGCGGTGAAGCGTCACACCAAGATTCACCCGGCCACGCGTTCGTTCCAAGGCATCCGCATCGCGGTGAACGACGAATTGGGCGCGATCGAGCGCGCCTTGCCGGCCGCCTTCGCGCGCCTCGCCCCCGGCGGCGTGCTCGCCGTGATCAGCTTTCATTCCCTGGAGGACCGGCCCGTGAAGCAGTTCTTCCGCAAGCAATGCGGCCTGCCGGTCGATGCCAACGATTCGATGCCGCAGCAGTTGCGCGAAAAACACGCCGACCTGCTCACCCGCAAGCCGGTCGGCCCAACCGACGCGGAGATTTCCACCAACCCCCGGAGCCGTTCCGCCAAGCTGCGCGTCCTGCGCAAGCACTGACCCCCACGCCCGATGAAGCCACCCCCGCCCAACGCGCTGATCAACAAACTCGTCGCTCTCACCTTGGTCCTCCTCATGTTCGCCGGCACGCTCGGGCTCGGCGCCGTGTGGGTGCGTCAGGAGATTTTCTCGGCCGCCAATCGCAGCCGCAGCCTCGAGGTGCTGATCGCCGATGTCGAGCGCAAGCTCGACGAGGTGCGCGCCCAGGTGGCGACCGCCGAAAGCGTGGCCGTGCTGCTGGAGAAGAACCAGTCGATGCGCCTCGCGCTGGTCTCGCCGCGCGAAGTGCAAGTGGTCCGCGTGGACCAGGACCCGACCATCGAGTTGTCGCGCAAGCGCAACGCCGAGGCGCTGCTCCTCGCCAATTTCTCTCCCACCGGGAACGCCTTCGCGTTCCGCATCGTCCCCGCCGTCGACCAACGCTGATCCATGTCCAAGGGCTTCGCTTCAAATTTGCGGATGACGTTGCTCGCGGTCGGTGTGCTCACCTGCTTCACGGCAGTGGGCGCGCGACTCGTCTTTCTCCATGTCATCGACCGCGAGGAGTTGTTGAAATTCGTCGAGAAGGCCCGCCGCCAGATCGTCGTGGAACACGCGCGCCGCGGCACGCTGACGGATACGAAGGGCAATGTGCTCGCCACCTCGCGTTCCTACATTGTGCTCGGAGCCGACCCGGAGATGCTGCGCGACGAGGACAGCGCCAAGTGGGGCGATCTTGCCCGGTTGCTCGGGGTCAATTTTCTCGAACTCGACCGCACCCTCCGCCGCACCAAGGCCGCGAGCCAGCTGGCGCTCGCCGACCAAAATGAGAACTCGAAAGAGAAGCGCATCCGCTATGTTAAGCTGGCCGACGAGATTGATGAGCGCGTTTACGACCGGATCATGGATCTGCGGATTCGCGGCATCTATGGCTCCCGCGGTTACAAGCGGGTCTATCCCGGTGGTCAACTGGCGGCGCACCTGCTCGGTTACATCAACAAAGAAAACACTCCCGTCACCGGTGCTGAAAAACACCTCGATCTCTATCTGAAGGGGCAGGACGGTTGGATTGAATCCGAGAAGGACGGCGTCCGCCGCGAAATGGCGCAGTTCCGCACCCGCGAGGTCCAGCCGATCGACGGCCACGACGTCGTGCTGACGCTCGACTCCGTCATTCAGAACATCCTTGAGCGTGAACTCGATGCCATCGCGATGAAGTTCAAGCCGAAGTTCGCGACCATCATTGTCAGCGATCCGCGGACGGGGGCGATTCTCGGGATGGCCAACTACCCGACCTACGATCTGAACAACTTTTCCACCGCACCGATCGAGAACCAGCGCAACAACGCCATCACCGACATCATTGAGCCGGGCTCGACCTTCAAGATCGTCGCTGCGGGCGCCGCGCTCAACGACGGGGTGGTCAACCGCTTCAGCACCTTCGATTGCGACAATCCCGTGGTTTTCGTCAACGGCAAGGAGCGCAAACTGCCCAAGGAAGATCACGCCATGGGCACGCTCACCGTCGCGGAGATCGTCAGCAAATCGAGCAATCGCGGAGCAGCCCACCTTGCGATGAAATTGGGCGACCAACGCTACTACGATTACGTCAAGGCCTTCGGTTTCGGTGATTCCACCCGTTTCCAACTCGGCGGCGAGGTGCGCGGCCTGCTTGATGAGCCCAAGCGGTGGGATGGTCTCACCATCACCCGGATGCCGATGGGCCACGCGATCGCGGCGACGCCCTTGCAAATCCACATGGCGATGAGCGCCGTGGCCAACGGCGGCGTCCTGCTCCGTCCGCAAATCATCAAGGAAATCCGGGGCACGGACGGCGCGATTGTCCGCGTCTTCGCCCCGGAAAAACGCGCCCAAGTCCTGCGTCCCAGCGTCGCGGCTGAGCTCGCGCAGATGCTGCATGGCGTCACGCAGGAAGGCGGTACCGGGGCGGGCTTTGACCTCGAGGGTTTTGAAATCGCCGCGAAGACCGGCACGACCCAGAAGATTGTCGACGGCAAATACGTGAACAACCGGCACGTCGCCTCCTTCGTCGGTTTCTTTCCGGCCAGCCGTCCCGAAGTGGTGCTCACCGTCATTGTCGATGACGCGCACGTCGCCGGCGGCACCGCCTATGGACGCGCGGTTTCCGCCCCCGCCTTCAAGCACGTCGCGGAACAACTCATCCAATACCTCGACATCAAGCCGGTGCGCCCAAGCACGCAAAACCTCCTCGCCATGTCCGGAGGTGCCCGGTGATTGGCTATCTGACCCACAATTATCCCCTCGTTGCTGCGTTTCGTTCGCTCCCGGCCACCCGCCGCCGACCCGCCGACCGCGTGGCCCAGCGAATTTTCAAAATGGCCCCTCAGCTCTCCGATTTCCTCAACGACGAAGACCTCCTCGCGAGCAAGGGTGATCTCGATCGTCCGATTTCCGGTCTCGCGATGGACAGCCGCCGCGTCATGCACGGCAACCTCTTCTTCGCCCTCGCGGGTCGCCGGGCCGACGGCAACCAGTTCATCGACGAGGCGATCAATCGCGGAGCGGTGGCCATCGTGGCGGAGAAGATCCCCGCCGTCACCTCGGCGCGCGTAACCTATATTCAGGTCACCGACGCCCGCCGCACGCTCGCCTTGGTCGCGCAGCGTTACTACAAGTTTCCCGACCGGTCGCTCGATTTGATCGGCGTCACCGGCACGAACGGCAAAACCACGGTCACCAACCTGATCAAGCACCTGCTGAGCACCAGCCAGCAGCGGGTGGGGCTCATCGGCACCGTGAACTATGATCTCGGTGCGCGCGTGGTGCCCTCCTATCGCACGACGCCCGAGTCGCTCGAACTTTTCGGAATGCTGGCGCAGATCCGCGACGCCGGTTGCCGCCAGGTGGCGATGGAAGTCAGCTCGCATGGCCTCGACCAGCATCGCGTGCTCGGGATGCAGTTTGGCGTGGCGGTCTTCACCAATCTCACACGCGATCACCTCGATTATCATGCGTCGATGGACGAGTATTTCGAGGTCAAGACCCGGCTCTTCAATGGTGGCATCGGCACGGCCCCGCGCGCGGCGGCCGTGAACATCGACGACGCCTGGGGTCGGCGCCTCGTGGCGGCAGCCCCGGCGCACTTGAAGGTCATCACCTTCGGCGAAGCTCCGGAAGCGATCGTGCGCGCCGAGAACGTGCAGCTGAACTTCAAGAGCACGTCGTTCACCCTCGTCTGGCCCGAAGGCCGGGTGGAAATCGAAAATCCGCTCATCGGTCGCTACAACCTGAGCAACCTGCTGGCGGCGTTCGCGGCCTGCTACGCCCTCGGTCGCGATCCGGAGGTGATTGCCCCCCGGCTCAAGAGCTTTGCGGGCGTCTCCGGCCGCATGGAGCGGATCGAGGAAGGCCAGCCTTACAACGTGCTCGTGGATTACGCGCACACCGATGATGCGTTGCGCAACGCGCTCACCATGCTCCGCGCGATCACCCCGGGCCGGCTCTTTGTGGTGTTTGGCTGCGGGGGTAATCGCGATCGCGCCAAGCGTCCGCTGATGACCGCCGCCGTGCAGGATTTCGCCGACTTTGCCTGGGCGACCTCCGACAATCCGCGCACCGAGGCCATCAGTCAGATCTTCGCGGACATGAAGACGGGCGTGAAGGAAGCCTCCCAGATCACCTTTGTCGACGAACGCCGCCGGGCAATCAGCCTGGCCCTCGATGCGGCGCGCGCAGGCGATTGCCTGCTGATTGCCGGCAAGGGCCACGAAACTTACCAGGAATTTGCCGACACCATCGTGCCGTTCGACGACCGCCAGGTGGTGCGCGAGCTGATCGGGATCAAAAAGATCAAGCCGGTCTGACCGAATTTCATGCCGACGTTCTCCGCAGAGAAAATCGCCGCCTGGTCAGGCGGCAGGTGGACCCGTTTACCGGGGGGAACGCTCGTCGGCTTCAATCAGGACACGCGCAGCCTGAATGCCGGCCAGATCTTCGTCGCGCTCCAGACCGAGAAGCGCGACGGGCACGACTTTGTCGGCGAGGCTCAGGCCAAGGGAGCTGCGGCTGGTCTGGTCAGTCGGAAGATTGACGGGGTTACCCTGCCGCAACTCGTCGTCGCCGATCCGCTCGTTGGCTTTCAAAAGATCGCCGCTGCCGCGCGGCAGGAATTCACCGGCCCCGTGGTGGGAGTGACGGGCAGTGCCGGGAAGACTTCCACCAAGGACCTGCTCGCGATCCTCTTCGGGGGTGAACCGGAGGTCTGTGCGACGGCGGGAAACCTCAACAACCACATCGGGATTCCGCTCACGCTCACGCGGCTCGACCCGGCGGTCCACCGCGCCGCCGTGATTGAGGCCGGCATCAACATGCCGGGCGAGATGCAGGGTCTCGCGGACATGATCCAACCCGACCACGCCATCGTCACCCTCGTCGGCCCGGCGCACTTGGAACAGCTCGGTTCGCTGGAGGGCGTCGCGGACGAGAAGGTGAAGCTCTTGACCGCGGTGCGGGCGGGCGGGTTGCAGGTATTTCCGGTTTCGTGCTGGCAGTTTGCTCCGTTTCGCGAGCTCGCCAATTCATTGGTCCTCGTGCCGGCGGATGCGGGCATGGTCAACCTCACCGGTCGCAGTCTCTCCTTCACGGTGTTGCACCGGCCGGAACGAACGGAAGTGACACTTGGGGACAGGCGCACCTTTCTGCTCCGGAGGGTTTCGGGCGGCATGGCGCAGAATACGGCGCTGGCGCTGGCGCTCGCTTCCGAACTGGGCGTCGATGATCCGACCTTGCAGGAGCGTCTGGAGACCTGGGTTCCCTCCAAATGGCGCGGCGAACTCCAACGTATCGGCGAGGCGGATGTTTACTGCGATTTCTACAACGCGAACCCGGCGTCGATGCAGGATGCGATCGCGGCTTTCGCCGGCTTGGTGAAAACGGATCTTCCCCGGCTCTATGTGCTCGGCGGCATGGAGGAGCTCGGGGCGCACGCGGCCCAGTTTCACCACCAGCTGGGACGGACGATCTTGCTGCGGCCGGGGGATTTTCTCTGCGCCCTGGGCGACCATGCCATGGCGTTGCGCGAAGGCTTGCTGGAAAACGGCAACGATCCGGAGCAGATTGAGGTCGTGACCGATCTCGCTCCCGTGCGCGCCCGTCTGGCCGCTTTCCGTGGTGCAGCCTTCCTCAAGGGCAGCCGGCGTTACCGCCTCGAAACGATCCTGGATCCCCACGACTCCACCCATGCTTAGTTACCTCGCTGAATACGAAACCACGTTTGGCCCGCTCCGGTTGCTCCGTTATATCACGGTGCGGGCGGGCGGCGCGATGCTCACCGCGCTCATCATCGGCTTTATCGTCGCTCCGTGGCTGATCGGACGCTTTCGCACCTTGAAACTTGGCCACGGCTACATCGACGAACGCACGGGTTCGCTCGGCGCGTCCTATTTCGACAAGAAACACACGCCCACGATGGGTGGTTTGATTATCTTTCTCGCGGTGTTTTTGAGCGCGGTGATGTGGGCAACGCCGAATGTTTGGGTGTTCGTGTCGCTCTTTGTTTACACGACGCTGACAATTCCCGGGTGGCGCGACGACTACTTGAAGGTGGTGCACAAGAACAAGGATGGGATCAAGCCGTGGGAAAAAATCGCGTGGCAATCAATGGCCACCGGTGTGGCGCTCGGCGTGCTGCTCTGGCACCCGCAAAGCGCCGACAAGGTGCGCGAACTTTGGGTGCCGTTCTTCAAAGAGGCCGTTATCATGCACATGCCGTGGTGGCTTTTGCTGGTATTGATTTACCTGTGGGTCGTCGGTTTCAGCAACGCGATCAACATCACGGACGGACTCGATGGTTTGGCGGTGGGCTGCACGATCACGGTCGCCCTCGTCTTCGGCCTGATGGCCTACGCGGCGGGCAACAGCATCATTTCCCAATACCTGCTCATCAGCCACGTGCCGGGGACGGGGGAACTGGCGATCATCTGCGGTGCGCTGATTGGCGCGGGCATGGCTTTTCTCTGGTTCAACTCCCATCCGGCCGAAGTCTTCATGGGCGACACCGGTTCGCTCGCGCTGGGCGGATTGATCGGCGTGATGGCCTTCATGATTCACCAACCCTTCACCTTGGTGATCGTCGGCGGCGTGTTCGTGATGGAGCTCCTCTCGGTGGTTTTCCAAGTCAGTTGGTTCAAATACACGCGCCACCGTTTCGGGACCGGACAACGGCTTTTCCTCATGGCGCCGATCCATCACCATTTCCAAAAGAAGGGCTGGCCGGAAACCAAGGTGGTGCTCCGCTTTTGGGTGCTCTCCTTGGGTTTCGCCCTGCTCGGACTCGCCACGCTGAAACTGCGCTGATCCGACCTGCGCCGCCCGCTTTTTCCCGATGTTGCCGCAACCACCGCCCGCCATCGCCGCGCTGCTTGCGCGACCGGTCGCCGTCTTCGGCGCGGGCGTCAGCGGGCAGGGCGTGTTGGGCTTGCTCGCCGCGTTGGGCGCCAAGGGCGTGCTGTTCGATGAAAAAGCCGTCGGCACGGAGCCCCATTTTTCGTCGGACTTGGCCCAAGCCCATGGGCTCGTGGTGTTCAGTCCTGGGTTTGCTCCCGGGCATCCGTGGCTCGCGACGGCGCGCTCCGCCGGGTGCACCTGCCTGGGTGAACTGGATTTCGCGTCCCTGTTTTGGCGCGGCGACCTGATCGCCGTCACCGGCACGAACGGCAAAACGACGCTCACCGAGTTTCTCGCCCATGCCCTGAATGCCGTCGGACGCCCTGCGGCCGTGACCGGCAATGTCGGCTATCCCCTGTCCCGGTTGGTCACGGAGCAAAGCGGCAAGGTGGAGGTTGCTGTTTGTGAAGTGAGTTCATTTCAGGCTGAAACTCTCCACTCCCTCACGCCAACGGCGACCCTTTGGACCAACTTCGCCGAGGATCACCTTGAGCGGCACGCGGGGATGGAGGGATATTTTGCGGCGAAATGCCGATTGCTCGACCGCACGCCGCCCGAAGCAATCAGGGTGGGTTCGTCCGTGGTTCGTTACGCCATGCTGACGAATCGGGCGCTGCCGCCCGCCGCGGCCGTGGACAGCGAAGGCCAGCTGACCGACCCGCGGCTGAGCGGGTCGGTGTTTGCCGGCTATCCGCTCTATGAGAACTTTCTGCTCGCGAAGGCCTGGTGGCACCGGGCCGGTTTGACCGAGCAAGACCTCTTCGCGGCCGCCCATACTTTCAAGCTCGGTGAGCACCGCTTGGCTCGGGTGGCGGAAAAACGCCGGGTGACGTTTTGGAACGACTCGAAAGCGACGAATTTTCACGCGGTCGAGGGGGCTTTGGGCACCTTTGACCGACCGGTCTTCCTGATTCTGGGCGGCAAGGCCAAGGGTGGCGACCTCGCGGGGTTTGTGCAACGCCTCGCTCCCCGGATCCGCCACGCCTTCTTGATCGGGGAAACGCAGCCGGTGCTGGCGACCTTTTGCCGCGCTTTTCACGTCGCCGCGACCCCGTGCCAGTCCCTCGAAGAGGCGGTGCATCGGGCGCTCGCCGCCGCCGCCGCCGGCGATCACGTCCTGCTCAGTCCGGGCTTCGCGAGCTTTGATATGTTTCACGGCTACGACGACCGGGGACGGCAATTTTGCCAGATCGTGGAAAACCTGTGAATAACCTCCATTTTTAGATAGCAAATCTCTCACTCAACCACCCATACTTCTCCCATGAAAATCCTGCAGATCTTCGGCGCGGTCATCGCCGTCCACGTGCTCGCTTTTTTCTTCATTTTTGCCGTCCCGGGCTGCCAGTCCTCGCCGCGAAACATTCCGACGCCTGATGCCACCGCGCCCATGGGCGGCGGCAACATGGCGGGCACGGTCGTGACCTACACGCCGGCGGAAACAGGATCGATTTATTCCCACACGCCTCCGACGCCCGCCGGCCGTGCCGAACCCACCCGCCCGGGTTCGCCCAACGCGGCGGCGATCGCTCCGGCGAAACCGCTGGCGGATGACGTCGCCCCGGTTTCCACTTACACCGTGGTTCGCGGTGACAGCCTCTGGAGCATCGCGAAGGCGAACAGCCTCACCGTCTCCGAACTCGCGAAGGCCAACCAACTGTCGAGCGGCTCCACGCTGCAATCGGGCAAGAAACTGATGATCCCCGGCAAGGTTGGTCTGCCGCAGGATCTTTCCACGTCGGCGGCAACCGCCGCCCGGGTTACCGAATCCAAACCAGCTCCGGCGGCGCGCAACGCGGATGCGATGCGCCACACCATTCAATCCGGGGAGAGCCTCGGGGCGATCGCGCGCAAGTATCAGGTGACGGTCGGCGAGCTCGCCGCCGCCAACAACATCACCGACCCGGCCAAGATTCGCGCAGGTCAACAGCTCATCATTCCCGGACTGAAGTCGACCGGGAGCACCCGTGCGGCCTCCACCACGCCGACGACGGCGGCAGCGACAGCTCCTGCCACGACCGAGGCGGCCGCCAACCAGGTGCCGCGTTTCGAAATTGCCCCGCCTCCGCCCGGTCAGGATCTTGATGCCGCGCTCAACGAGGCCGCGACGGACGTTCCGACCATCAAGGTCGAAGAAGTTCGCACGCCGCCCAAGGGCTAACCACTCGCTTCATGCCAGGTCCCGCGGAACGATCCCCCACTGAGTTGCGGGATCCGCTGGGCCCCGGCTGGAGACAGGTACTTTCCTGTTTCAACCCACCCGCTAACCGACGCCCTTCCTTGTGAGCTCGCCGAGCGCCGAGAATCCTCCCCGCCGTCACCTCACGATCACCCCCGCGAGTGTCATTCTCGTCTGCGTCGCCGCCTTGGTGGCCATCGGCCTGACGGTGTTGTTCAGTGCCAGTGCGACGGCCAAGGGAGGTCCTTACGCCTACCTGTTCAAGCAACTGATCTTTCTCGGGCTTTCGATCGGCGCGGCGTGGATGGTGGTGCTCGCGGATCTGGAAGGATTGCGGCGCTTTGCGTGGATCGTGGCGATCGTGGCGGTGATCGGCTTGCTGCTCGTGCTCATCCCCGGCATCGGCGTCTCGGTGAAGGGCAGCCGGCGCTGGCTCAATCTCGGCGTCACCCGTTTCCAGGTTTCGGAATTCGCGAAACTCGCGATGGTCTTCGCGCTCTCGCACTACCTCGCGCTCCATCAAAACAAGATGCACGACCTGATGAAGGGTTTCGTCATCCCGGGAGCCGGGATCGGCGTGTTCGCGGTGCTGATCATCTTGGAACCCGATTTCGGCACGGCGTTTCTGATCGGTGCGATCGGAATGATTCTGCTTTTCCTCGCTGGTGCCCGCCTGAAGTTTCTCGTGCCGGCCATCACCCTCGCGATCGGGGCGTTCGCGGTGCTCGTGATCCACAATCCGAATCGGCTGCGCCGCATCACGTCCTTCATGGACGTGGAGGCCAACCGGAGTGAGGGCGCCTATCAGCTGTGGCAGGCGATTCTTGCCTTCGCCGCCGGCGGCGTCGACGGCGTGGGCATCGGCAACGGGCGGCAGCAGCAGTCGTTTTTGCCCGAGGCGCACACGGATTTTATCTTTGCGATCATGGGGGAGGAGATGGGGCTGATCTTCACGCTGTTCACCGTCGCCCTGTTCATCGCCATTTTCGTCGCCGGGTTGATGCATGTGCGGCGGGCACCGAACCTTTTCCAATTTCTCCTCGTGACCGGCTGCCTGTTGCTGATCTGCCTGCAGGCGATCATCAATCTCGGGGTCGTCACGGGCATGATGCCCACCAAGGGCATGTCGCTGCCCTTCATCAGTGCCGGTGGCTCCAACCTCCTGCTGATGGGTCTGCTCGTGGGCGTCATCATCAACACGTCGCGCGCGTGGAAGAAATCCAAGCCCCTCGAGCGCAAGCGCGCCCTGGCGGAGGTGGTGGCATGAGCAAGTTTCTCATCGCTTGCGGCGGCACGGGTGGCCATCTCGCGCCCGGCATCGCGCTGGCCGAGACCCTGATCGAGCGCGGCCACGACGTGCGGCTCTTCATCTCCCACAAGCGGGTCGACACCCGGTTGGTGGAGAAATATCCGTTGCTCCAGTCCGCCCGCGTGCCCGGCGCACCCATTGGTCTGCGTCCGGATGTTTTTGTCCGTTTCATCGTGGAGCAGTCGCGCGGGGTGGCCTTCAGTTTGCGCTACCTGCGGCAGTTTCGCCCCGATGCGGTGGTCGGATTCGGCGGGTTCACGAATGCCGGTGTGACGGTGGCGGCGCGTTGGCTCGGGATCCCGGTCGCGTTGCATGAGGCCAATCGCATCCCCGGACGGGCGGTGCGGCTCCTGTCGCGGATGGCGCAGCGCCTGTATCTGCCACCCGGCGTGAGACTGCCCGGCCGGCTTGGTCTGCAGATGCGGCACTCGGGCCTGCCGGTCCGGCGGGAAGTGTCCCGCCTGCCACGGGAGGTGGCGCGGGAGATGCTCGGCGTTGATCCGCGCCATAAATTATTGGTCGTCATCGGCGGCAGTCAGGGCTCGCAACCCTTGAACAAGTGGACTTCCGAGAATGCCGGGCCACTCGCTCAGGAAGGGGTGCAGACGTGGTGCGTCACCGGTCTCGGCAACGGGGAAAACAGCGTGCGGGAATTCCGCAGCAAGACCGGCGCGGTTGTCCGCGCCTGGTGCGAGCCCTTCACGGATCGGGTGGGCGCCTTGCTCTCGGCGGCCGATCTGGTGGTCAGTCGCGCGGGGGCCGGCACCTTGGCCGAACTGGTCCGGTGCGAAACTCCGGCGATCTTGATTCCCTATCCGCAGGCGGCCGACAATCACCAGTGGGCCAATGCCCGCCAATTCGAACAACAGGGCGGCGGCCTGGTCATCGACCAGCACGCGCTGTCGTTGCTCCGGCAGGAGGTGCTCGAGGTGCTCTTCAACGATTGGTTGGTGAACAAGTTTCGCGAGAACCTGCACCGCATGGCGGCGGAGGACGCGGTGGACACGATCGCGCAGGACCTGGAAGAACTCGCGGACCGCGTGCCGCCGCGGCGACATAGGCGTCACCGTCCCGTCACCGCTCCCACGACATGAGCGACGTCATTTTACCTCCGTTGTTTGGTCGCCCGCTCCGGCAGGTGCACTTGCTCGGTGCCGGCGGCATGGGCATGGTGCCCCTGGGACTGTATTTGGTGCAGCGCGGTTTCAAGGTGAGTGCCGAGGATGATTCCTGGAATCCCGCGACGCGTGCACTCCTTGAGCAAGCCGGCGTCGAACTGACCGCTGCGAACGGCCGGCCGGCCGGGACGGACCTCGTGGTTTTTTCTCCCGCCGTCGCCCATACCCATCCGGCGCGGGCGCTCGCGACCGTCCAGGGAATCGAGCAGGTGCGCCGCGGTGAGATGCTGGCGGAGATCACCCGGGATCGAAAACTCGTGGCCGTCGTGGGTTCGCACGGGAAGACCACGACCACGGCGATGCTGATCACGGCACTGCAACAGAGCGGCTTTGACTGCGGCTGGGTGCTGGGTGGACTCTTTTCCGACCACGCCTTGCCCCCCGCACGCGATGCCGCGGAGTGGCTGGTGGCCGAGGTGGATGAAAGCGATGGCACGATCGGCCTCTTCGCCCCGGAGATCACTTTGACGGTCAATCTCGATTGGGATCACGCGGACCATTACGCGAAGCCCGGCGATTTGGAGAAAGAGTTTGCCGCGCTGTTCGCGCGGACGAAACAGGCGGTGTTCATGAGTGACGCCTGCGTTTTGTCCCGCACCTTGCTGTCTGAATTCCCGCCCCACGCGTCCGTCATCACGTTTGGGGTGATCGGTGATTATCAGTGCGCGCACAGCGAAGAATCCGCCGCGGAGATTGAGCTGAAGCTGGGTGGCCGCTTCGCCCTTTCCCGCGCCCGCGTGCGCGCCCGCGGTGAGTTCAATGCGCACAACGCCGTGGCCGCGCTCGCGGTGGCGCAGCACCTCGGGGCGGCGATCACCCCGGACTCCCTCGCGGCATTTTCGGGGGTGCGGCGGCGGCAGACGCTGCTTTATTCATCGAGCACGCTGGCGATCTTCGAGGATTACGCGCATCAT
>JAUXOH010000039.1 GCA_030682505.1 Candidatus Didemnitutus sp.
AATTGCGGCGTCGGCAAACCACCGGGCAGGCGCGTCCATTGCACGCGCATGAATTCCGTCGGCACGATGGCGGCGTTTTCGGCTGTGCCATCGACGACGACCGGCGCGACAAACGGCACACCCGCCGCGAGCAGGTGCGTCTGGTCCACCGCGAGTTTCCATTCGAGTCGGAAGTAGCCTTTGCTCCGCTCCTGCGTGCTCGCGGAAATGATCGGGAGGAAGAGGGCGCAGGCGTCGATCTGCTGGCGGATCTTCGCGTCCCACGAATCACCGCCGCGCAGCTCGTTTTCGTCGAACCACACTTCGATGCCCGCACTGCGCAACGCATCCGCAATGCGCCGCGCCGCCGCCGCATCGTCATGCGCGTAGGAAAGGAAAACCGCTTTGGTCGCGTCGCTCATTTAGTATTAAACCACAGAGGCACGGAGGGCACAGAGACCCGAACAAAATTGCCGAACTCGATCCGATGTCCGCTGAGAGATTTTCTCAGCGTCATCTCCGTGAACTCGGTGTCTCTGTGGTTCATCTCGTGGTTGGGGCTCGTCAGAACAGCGGTTGCTTGTTTTTCGGGTCGTTGAGCAGCGCCTCGAAACGCGGGTCGCCAATTAGCGGGAGCCAGATGGGGTCAATGCGCATAGAATAAACGTTCAAGCCGAAGGGCGTGCGCAGCAGGCGGGCGACCTCGGCCAAGGCGCGGTCCTTGTCGCCGGTCCAGGCATAGACTTGCGCCAGCGTGGCCCGCTGATTGGGGCCCTCCACCGCGTCGACCGATTCAGGGATGAGCTCGACGGCTTTGTGGGCGCAGCGCAGCGCCTCCGCGTCGTGGCCCACGAACGCGTGGAGCAAGGAGAGATTTCCCCACAGCTTCGCGTTGGCCGGCTGCGCTTCGAGCAACGCCAGATATTGGGGAATGAGTTTCTCAGCCCGCACGCGGACGGCGGCCAGATCCCTGGTGCCGAGCACGCCGACAATCATTTCCTGATCTCTTTGCCAATGAAACTGCGAGTCAAAGGGATCGAGGTAGGGATACTCCTGATCGCGTTTCACGACCTCCGTCCAATCGCCGTAAAACCGCGGCATAACCCGGTAGAAAAACCGCCAGACGTTCGCATTCTCCCGCGTTTCTTTCAGGCCCGCAAACCACTGTTGATACTCCTTGGACGAACCCCGGGAGAAAAAGGGCACCGCGGCGACGTGGGCGGCGCTAAAGGGATCATCCGGGGCAATCTCGGCCGCGCGTCGCAGGACGGAGGCCGCCTCGTCAAAATGCCGGAACATCAACAGCATCCCGCCAAGTTCCGAAATGACTCGGGTGTTGCGCGGGTCGAGTTCCACCGCATGACGCACGTTTGCCAGCGCCTCGGCCCAGCGGGCCTGACGCCGCCTGATATATCCCAGTTGCGCAAAGGCCTCGGCGGAATTCGGCCGGATGAGCAGGAGACGCTGATACTGCTCGGCGGCGCGCCCATAGTCCCGGTAGCCGTAATAATAATAGCTGCCTAACATCTCGACGACAACCGGGTCGTCCGGCGCGAGCCGCACGGCCGTATCGATGGCGGCCTTGGCCTTGGCGAGCCGCGCCGGCGAGTTATCTTCGTCGAAAAATATTGCCCCGGCATGGGCCAACGCGAGGTAACCCCACGCGTCGGCGAATCCGGGATCCAACTTCACCGCCTCGATCAGCGCTTCTTCAGCCTGGGCGCGAGACAGGTCGAGGTTCGTGCCCCTGAAAAACACGCGGCCTTTCAGGTAGAGATCGTAGGCGGTCAGATTGGCGGTGGGCCGCTGCTCGATCAGCGACTTTTCCTGCGGCGAAAGCGCGGCGGAAAGTGCGCTGGCGATGGCCTGCGATAGTTCGGATTGGATGGCGAAAATGTCGGTCAGGTCGCGGTCGTAGGATTTCGCCCAGACGTGCTCATCGGTCGCCGCCCGGATCAGCTGGCCCGTAACCCGGACTTTGTTGCCGAGGCGCCGCACACTGCCCTCCAGAATGTAGGCGACGCCGAGTTCCTGCGCGATCTGATGGATCTTCTTCGTCGTCTGGCGGTATTCCATCACTGAGGTGCGCGAGACAACCCGCAGGTCGCGCACGAGGGCAAGATTGGTTAGAATGTCCTCGTGCACGCCATCGGCGAAGAAGGTGCTGTCCTTGTCCTCGCTCATGTTGGTGAACGGCAGAACGGCGATGGATTTGTCGGTCGCCGGAGCGGGCCGCGAGGAGCGAGCAGCGGGCGGTGGCCCAACGCCCGGCGTTGAGGACACAGCCACAGGAGCAGGTTTCTGCGAAACCATCACGGCTGTGCCGATACCTATGACTACCGCGGCCAGTGCGCCCCACGTCCAACGAGGCACGCCGCTTTTCCTGGCCGCCGCCGCAGGAACATGCATCGGTAATGTAGATCGCGACGCCATAGGCAGCGGCGTTTCCAGCAAGCGCTTCACTTGTTCAATGAACGCGGTCGAAGGCCGCCCGTCGGCGAGGCGGGTCCACTGCGCCCGGTTAAACGATTCAGGCACGGCAGCTCCGTATTCCGCCGTCTGGTCGATGACGACTGGCACGACAAAGGCTTTGCCCGGGGCCATGAGATGCGAGCGATCGTCGGCGAGTTTCCACTCGAGCCGGAAATAAGCCTCGTCGCGCGATTGCGTGGTCTGAGAAATAATCGGAATGAACAGCGCGCAGGCCTTGATTTGTCCGCGAATCTTCGCGTCCCACTGGTCGCCGCCGCGCAGTTCGTGCTGATCAAACCACACCTCGACGCCGAAGCCGCGCAACGCCTCCGCGATCCGCGTGGCGGCCGCCGCATCTTCATGCGCATAGGAAAGGAAAACGGCTTTGGGGGGCTCAGACATGCACAGAAATCAAAGTTGAGTCACCGAGAACACGGAGGCTCACGGAGACCACGGAAGATTGCTCCGTGACCTCGGTGTGGTCTCTCCGTGACCTCGGTGTCGGAAGGATTTTGGTCCTGGTTGAAATCATTTCCTTGCCTCCACTTTCTTCGGCGGGTGCGCCGCGCGCCAGGCCTGAGCGCGGGCGTGGGCCTCGGTCATGCCGAGCGTGGCGAGCATGCGGACAAAGCGTGGATTCTGACGGATCGGGTCGAAGACCGGGTCAAACAGGTAGTAGCCCATTCCGTTAATCCCCATCGCGCCCGGGTCCAAGACGTCGAGCGCTTCCTGCATCCGACCCAGCTCGACAAGCCCGGCGAATTTTACCTCTGAATCGCCGCCGGCCAATATGTGGGCCAGAGCCTCGTTGGCCTCTTTCTTGAGACCGGCGCGGGCAAGGATCTGCACCGCACCTGCTGCATAGACGGTGTCGGCCACGGGATAGCGGCGGACCAGCGCCACGGCTTCATCGTGCCGGCCCAGCGCACTCAGGGTATCCGCTTTCCACGCCAACGCCTGCTGGGAATCAGGGCGCAGGGCGAGCGCACGATCGAGCACCGCCAGCGCTTCGCCATCCCGTTGTTGGAGGGTTAGACTGATGGAGTAATTGTCCAGAATTCGATGCGACAAGGGATCCAGTTCGGCCGCGCGCTTCAGCGAAGCCTCGCCTTCCTCAATCCAGCCATAGGCAAGCAAAACGCGACCCAACCATTGGTGCGCCGTGGCATAGTTAGGGTTGAGCGCGATCGCCCGCCGCAACTCCCGCACGGCGTCCTCATAACGCCAGCTTTGCCAGAAAAGATTGCCCAGGGACGTGTGCGCCTCGGCCAGATTCGGGTCCAGGGCAAGCGCCCGTTCGACCATGACCGTTACTTTCGCCAGCTCAGGCGAGTCCCGTTGGTCAAACCGGCCGCTGTATTTTTCACTGAGACGAATGAGCGAGACATCGGCCAACGCCGCGTGCGCCCGGGCGAAGTCCGGCTCGATCGCGAGCGCCTCCTTGAAGGCTTTTTCGGCCTGGTCAAAGCCTTCCACCGTGCGCAGATTCCACGCTCGCCGGCCGAGCAGATAGAGTTCGAAGGCGCGCGGATCCACGGCGCGGGACGACGAGGTCGAGGTCACGCCGAGCTTAAGCGAAAGTTCTTTGGCAATGCGCCCGGCGATCTCTTCCTGCACGGCGAACACATCCTTCGCATCGCGCGTAAATGTGTCCGACCACACGTGAAAACCGTCGGCCGCCTTGATGAGCTGCGCGGTGATCTTCACGCGGTCGCCCGCGCGCTGCACACTGCCCTCGACGATGTAGGCAACATTGAGTTTCTCGCCGATTTCCGGAATTGGCACATTCTTGCC
>JAUXOH010000044.1 GCA_030682505.1 Candidatus Didemnitutus sp.
CATTGCGATTTTGCTCCTCGCGCGTCCGGCCATCGCCTGCCTCCGCGATTACGAACAACAAATCAAATCCGGCCAGCCGGTGCGCTATGTTCCGCCCGCGGAGATGGATGAAAAAGGCCAGTCGGTCTGGCGGCGCTGACCCGTTGGCAGTCAGTTGCTTGCCCGGCAGCGGGCGGCATTTGGCCCGGTTCACTCCGAACGGGGCATCCGCCGGAGGAGTAGGGGCTTGACAAGCGAAAGCGGTTTCTGACTCTTCTTGCTTTTTTCCAATCAACCACCGCTGTCCGCACAGCACCTCAGCACTAACAAATGGCACTCAAGATCCGTCTTTCCCGCTTCGGCACCAAGAACGAGCCGCACTACCGCGTGGCCGTCAGCGAAGCCCGCTCCCGCCGCGATGGCAACCCTGTCGAATACCTCGGCGCCTACAATCCGAATGCCAAGGGCAATCCTCTCACCATCAAGCTTGATCGTTACGACTATTGGGTCTCCAAGGGTGCCACGCCTTCCGACACCATCCGCTCGCTCGTGAAGCGCTCCAAGCGTGCCGCTGCTGCCGCCGCGACGCCCGCTCCGGCCACCGCCTGAGCGGTTTGAGCCAGCTGCGCCGAAGGTAAACCCTCGGCGCTTTCCGAGCCTCGGTGTAAACCGGGGCTTTTTCATCAGCAAAATTTTCGTGCCCTTCGCGGGCTTCGTGCTGAAATAAGACCATGCGCATCGACGTCCTCACGCTTTTCCCGGCCATGCTCGACGGTTTTCTGTCCGAAAGCATGCTCGGCCGTGCGTGCGAGGCGAATTTGCTCGAGATCAACGTGCGCAACATCCGGGATTGGTCCACCGACAAGCACAAGACCACCGACGATCGTCCGTTTGGCGGCGGTGCGGGCATGGTGATGAAGTGCGAACCGGTCGTGGCTGCGATTGAGGCGGTGCAGACCCCGGGTTGCCGCCGCATTTACCTGACGCCCGACGGGGTGCCGTTTACGTCCGCTCGGGCCGAGCAGCTCGCGAAGGAGCAACACCTTATCTTCCTCAGCGGCCATTACGAAGGCATCGACCAGCGCATCCGGGAAACGGTCATCGATGAGGAGATCAGCATCGGCGATTATGTGCTCACCAACGGCACGCTGGCGGCGGCGGTGGTGATCGATGCACTGGCCCGGTTTATTCCCGGCGTGCTCGGTGAAGAAAAGTCATTGACCAGCGAAAGTTTCACCCGCAACTTGCTCGACTTTCCCAATTACACGCGTCCCGCCGTTTACCGCGGCATGTCCGTTCCCGAAGTGCTCCTCCAGGGCAATCACGGCGAAATCGAGAAGTGGCGGCACGCGAAGCAATTGGAAAGAACCGCCCAAGTCCGTCCCGATTTACTGAAAAAACTGCCATGAATCCGATCATCAAAGAACTTACCGCCGGTCAGGTGAAATACGCGACCGCCCCCTTCAAAGTGGGTGACGGCGTCCGCGTCCACACCAAGGTCCGCGAAGGCGACAAAGAGCGCGTCCAAATTTTCGCTGGCGTCGTCATTGCCCACAAGGGCAGCGGCATCCACGAGACGTTCACCGTCCGTCGCATCAGCTACGGCGAGGGCGTCGAGCGCGTCTTCCCGGTCAACTCGCCGAACGTCGAGAAGATCGAAGTCGAGCGCAATTCGGTGAACACCCGCGCCCGCCTCTATTACCTGCGCGACCGCCTCGGCAAGGCCGCCATGGCCGTCAAGGTGAAGCGCTACGAAAAGCCGAAAGCCTGATTTTTCCCAACGACGGACACTTCAAAGCGAGCCACCCCGGCTCGCTTTTTTGTTTTCCTGACGAAAAAGGATTTTGCACGAGGGGCGCCGCTGCCGCTAGATGGCGTTTCCATTCCTGATTTTACATGAAACTGAACACCGACCTCCTCTCTCAGGCCAGCGCGCAAGCCCGCGGTCTGGCCATTGATGCCGTTCACCAGTGCTCGTCCGGGCATCTCGGTCTTCCCCTCGGCGCCGCGGAGATCGGTGCCGTGCTCTTCGGCCACGCGCTCGTGCACAACCCTGACGAGCCCCGCTGGCTCAACCGCGACCGCTTCGTGCTCTCCGCCGGACACGGCTCGATGTTCCTCTACACGTGGCTGCACCTCAGCGGCTACGATCTCTCGCTCGACGACTTGAAGAAATTCCGGGTGCTGCACAGCAAGACGCCCGGCCATCCCGAGTTTCACGAGACCCCCGGCGTGGAGTGCACCACCGGGCCTCTCGGTCAGGGCATCGGCAACTCCGTCGGTTTCGCCCTCTCCGGCAAGATGGCCGAGGCGCGTTTCAACACTGCCGGGCACGCAATCTTTGACCACCACGTCGTCTGTCTGGCGGGCGACGGCTGCATGCAGGAAGGCGTGGCCATGGAAGCCTGCGCCTTCGCCGGCCATCAGGGTCTCGACAACCTCATCCTCATTTACGATGCCAACGACGTCACGCTCGACGCGATGGCCGATCGCACGCAAAGCGAAAACACGGCCGCGCGTTTCAAGGCGATCGGTTGGGACGTGCAAACGCTCCTCAATGGCCACGACCTCACTGCCATCTTCAAAGCGATCACCAAGGCCAAGCGGGCCAAGTCGGGCCGTCCGCAACTGATCATCGCCAAGACGCAGATCGGTCGCGGCATCCCCGAGGTGGCCGGCACGGCCAAGGGCCACGGCGAGGGTGGGGCGAAGTTTTCCGACAGCGCCCGCCGGGGCCTCGGGCTTCCCGCGGAGCACTTCTACGTCAGTCCGACGGTGCGGGAGTATTTCGCGGCGCATAAGAAGCGTCTCAAGCGCACCTACAACAAGTGGCGCAAGGCCTACGCCGCCTGGCGCACGGCCAATCCCGGAAAAGCCGCGTTGCTCGATTCGGCCAGCGTCGCCCCGAGCGCTGCGCACCTGCTCAGCAAGATCCCGCATTTTCCGGCCGATGCGAAACTCGCCACCCGCGCCGCCGGTCGCGACGTGCTCCAGCCCGTCGCGGCGGAGTTGCCGTTGCTCATCTCGGGCTCGGCCGATTTGCACGGCTCGACGCTCAATTACATCGCGGCCGACCAGGATTTCGATGCCACCCACCGCACCGGCCGCAATTTGCGCTACGGCATCCGCGAACACGGCATGGCCGCGATCAACAATGGCCTCGCGTACGACGGCATTTTCCGCCCCTCGTGCGCGACCTTCCTGGTGTTCGCCGACTACTCGCGCCCCTCGATGCGGCTCGCCGCGCTCTCGAAACTACCGGTC
>JAUXOH010000047.1 GCA_030682505.1 Candidatus Didemnitutus sp.
TGGGGCATTTGCTGGAGCACGAAGGTGAAAAAGACGTAGTCGGAATCCTTGGACTTGATGCGCGAATCGGCGCGGACGAGCGCGGCTTTCGTCTCGGTGCGGATCTGTTCACTCTCGGCGTGACGTTGCAGCACGCGTGCGCGGGCCGCTTGGGCGGTGGCGTCATCGCCCGCTTCGCGCGCTTGCAGCCAGGTCCGGATCTCGGTTTGTTTGACGGCGTGGTTGGCATCGAAGCGCGCCTCGAGGGCGCGCAACTCGGGGCCCGCGGCGCTTTGCACCTGCGCGGCCCAGGCGGCCTGATTGAAGAAGACCGGCGTGGGCGCGAACTGGTAGAAAACAAAAACGAGGGACCCGAGCAGCAAGATGAAGAACTGCATCGGGATCTTCATCACCGCGTTGAACATCAAGCCGAGGCGGCTTTCCCGGAGGGAACGGCCCGTGAGGTAGCGTTGGACCTGCGACTGATCGGTGCCGAAGTAGGACAAGGAAAGAAACAACCCGCCGAGCAGGCCGCTCCAAAGGGTATAGCGCTTGTCGGGGTCGAAGGAGAAATCGATGGCGTCGAGTTTGCCCAAAGTCTCGGCCACCACAAAGGCCTGGTAGAGCGAAACGTCCTTCGGCATTTTCAAGATCACGACCACAAAGGCCGCCAGCATGCCGCCGAAGATCACGGCCATCTGATGGCGCTGGGTGATGTTCACCGCGACGCTGCCGCCGCTGACGGTGTAGGCGATGACCAGCGCGCCGGTGCCGAGAATCGTGATGTCGAGCCGCCAGCCGAGAACCGTCGAGAGAATGATGGCCGGGGCGTAGATCGTGATGCCCGCGGCAAGACCGCGCTGTAGAAGGAAAAGCAGCGCGCCGAGCAGCCGGGTCTTGCTGTCGAAGCGCTTGCCCAAATATTCGTAGGCCGTGTAGACGTTGAGCTTCCGGTAAATGGGCAGGAAAACCGCGCAAATGATGATCAGCGCGAAGGGCATGCCGAAATAGTTTTGCACAAACCCGAGCCCGCTGTCGTAGGCCTGACCGGGAGTGGAAAGAAACGTGATCGCGCTGGCCTGCGTGGCCATGACGGACAGCCCGATGGTGCCCCAGCCCTGGGTGCGGTCGCCCTTCAGGTAGGTCTCGAACTTGTGTTGATGCCGCGTGTGCCAGACGCCGTAGCCCGCAATGCCCAGCATGGTCGCGAGCAGGACGAAATAATCGATCGCGCTCACGCGAAGATCCGCGGCAAGGCGGCGAGCAGAATCACGTAGGTGACGAAACAGGCGGCGACAAAAAGATAGAATCCACGCCAGGTGCGAAACCACGGCATTCCGGTCGATTCACCCTCGGGATCGGTCGGCGGCGGCGGTGTTTCGGGCGACATGGGCGGTGGGGATTATTTTCCCAGCGCGACGAGATTGGCAAGGAGACGATAGGCGCCAGGCACCCCGGCGGGAAGTTGGCGGAAGAGCGCGAGGCTGGTGTAGACGTAGTGGCCCTGGCCATGGCGCGCGATGAGCACGCTGCTGCGCAACGGCGCCTCGCCCGCGTCGTGCATCGCGAACAAGGGCGTGAAGCGAGATTCGTCCCAAGAGCTGGGGAAATAGGCGCCGCGCTCCTGCACCCAGCCGGCCCAATCGGCCGGAACCAGCCGATTGGGCGTGGTGAGCGCCGGATGATCCGGCGCGAGAATCTCGACGGCCGCCTGCTCGTCCGTCACCCGCCATTGCGCGGCGGATCCTTCGATGGAGAGCGCGTAAGGAGCAAGCGTGGTCGTGCGCAGACGGTTGGGCCGATTATATTGGGCGATGACCGTGCCGCCCGCTTCCACCCACGCGAACAGAGCGGGCAGATGCGCGCTGAGGTCGTCGCGTTCGTTGAACGCGCGCACGCCGATCACGACGGCATCAAGACCAGCCAATCCTGCCGGGGATAGATCGGAGCCGGAAAGGATCCGCACGGCGAAGCCCATTTGTTCGAGGCTTTCGGCGACGGCGTCGCCAGCTCCCGGGAGGTAACCGATGACCCGGCCGCGAGTCTCCAGCTCAAGACTGACGAGGCGGGCCCGGGCGGGTGGTTGCAGGAGTTGCGGCGCCAGGTGGGCATAGCGGAGGACCTGCCGTTGTTGAGAAAAGGGGTGCCCCTCGACTTCCGCGATGGCGGACAACTGTCCCGCCGCGGCCCGATCCGGCGCCGTAACGGCAAAAGAGAGCGTCGTGCTCGTGCCCGCGGTGGAGGAGGAAAAAGGCCGTTCGGCGGGCGTGATGATCCAATCGGCTGGTGCGGTCAGTTGCAACTTGCCGCTGACAGCGGCGCGGGCGGTGGTAACCGTGACCACGACGTCCTTGGTGGCACCCGGGGTGAACGCGAAAACATCCGCCGCGATGGCGAGCGAAACGGGCGAAATCACCGCGAGCCGGCGGCGATGTTCGCCGGTGTCGTCGCGCACGATGAAAACGGGCTCGTCGGCGAGCGCGAAGGATTGGCCGTTGATTGAGAAAAGATGTTCCACAGGGACGGCGGGTGGATTCTCGGGCAAACCGATGAGCTGCGGATCGTCGACGCGCGCGATACCGGCCGCGCCTTCTTCGCGCAGCCAGTAGGGCTGGGTCAGCGGCAGGTCGGTGGGCAGCGTGGCTTCGAAGGAACCGGTGAGGGCGGTGCCGGAGTGGACGATCGCATCCTGGTTTGGGGTGCGGGCGGCCAGCGTGAGTGCGCGGGTTCCGTGGTAGCGCACCGAAACATCACCCGGTTCGGCCACGATCGCGTAGTTCAGTTGCAACGCTTCGCCCGGCACGACTTCGGCTTTGCCGACGGTTGTTTCC
Source organism: Candidatus Didemnitutus sp. (assembly GCA_030682505.1). Taxonomy (GTDB): domain Bacteria; phylum Verrucomicrobiota; class Verrucomicrobiia; order Opitutales; family Opitutaceae; genus Didemnitutus. The sequence goes on from JAUXOH010000047.1 coordinate 2,811, forward strand.
GCCCGCAGGCCGAGACAGGACTGCAGAATCTGATCGAGCTGGGCGCGTTTGTCGTCAACGAGCGGGCTCGCCGGCAGCTTGGCCAGCAGCGTGCGGATTTGCAGCAGGGCTGGGACGGACGCCGTGATGGGACCGGCGGAAAACCGCTCGATCAACGTCGCGGTGAGCCGGTCGATTTCCTCCGCGCCGGGGACGCGGGCCCACGTGGTGTCGATCCCATCCAGGGGATCATTCGTGATCGGTTCGCCCGCCAGGAGCATGAAAGACTGGATGTTGGGTCCGAGATTGGCGCGGCTGGCGAATCCGCCGAGGCTCTGCGTCTTGTGCATGGCGCGGCTGCGGCCGGCGATGGCGCCAAAGGCTTCGCCGGTGATGGGGTCGGTGCCGGCGATGTCGAGTTTGACGATCGGATTATCCAGCGCGGTGTTGCTGCCCATGCGGAATGAATTCCACAGCACGCGTTTTGGCTGCCAGACGGTGAGTCCTTGGGCGAGTTGCTCGGGGTAGGCCAGGGGGTCGCCGGCCAGGCCGAAGGCTTCGACCGCGAGGATGGCCGAAGCGGTGTGGTGACCGTGACCGCCGCTGCCGGGCGGAATGGGGAAGCGCGTCACGATGACATCGGGCTGGAAGCGGCGGATCACGCGTACGACGTCGGCGAGAACCAGATCGCGATCCCAGAAACGCAGGGTTTCCTCGGGTGATTTGGAGTAGCCGAAATCGATCGCGCGGGTGAAGAACTGCTGACCCCGGTCGAGTTGACGGGCGGCGAGCAGTTCCTGGGTGCGCAGGACGCCGAGTTTCTCGTCGAAATCGCGGCCGAGTTCATTTTGGCCACCATCGCCGCGCGTCAGCGAGAGATAGGCGGTGCGGTAACCGCGACCGCGGGCGAGATAGGTGATCAACTCGGTGTTTTCGTCGTCGGGATGGGCACCGACATGCAGGACCGTGCCGGTGGTGCGAAGACTCCGGAGTTCCTGCAGGATCGCGTTGGCGGGCAAGGGGGCGGGCGCCGCGGAGGTCAGGAGCGGAACAAGCAAGATGATCGCGAGAGTGCGGCTGGAGTGCGACCGGGGTTTGGGCATGGGAGAGAGAAAGTTGAACCGGCCGGAATGAGGATTCCCGCCGGTGAGAGACGGCGCTGCGCGAGGTGGAGGGTTTCCGGGGTCGGACGCCGATCAGTCCAGACTCGCGAGCAGCGCGCGATTCAGGCGCAGGTATTCCTCGCGGAGAGATCCCTTTTGTTTTTCGGCCAGTTCCAGCGATTGGTTGGCGGCGGCGCGGGCGCCATCCTTGTCGCCCATTTTCGCGAGAATCAGTCCTTTGCGGTAATGCATCCAGAACGCGTTGGGTTGGGCGGCGAGACCGGTGTTCATCCAGGCGATCGCCTTGTTCAGATCGAGGTCGTTTTCGAAATAAAACATCGCGGCTTGGAAGTAGGGCTTCTTGTCCCCTTCCGCGGCCATGGCGGCCTCGATTTGCGGAACGAGCATGCCCTTGGTGTCGACCTCGAGATGAAAAGTGACGCCGACCCGTTCCCACGCGAGGTTGAGCGTGGCGGAATCGTCGCGCAGATCGTTGAAGGTGATCGTGAGGGATTCAACCGGGTGGGCCAGCGCGACGGGCGCAGCGGTGGCACGGGCAACATCATTCGCGACGTCGTAGGCATAGCTGCCCCACTGGGACATGTTTTTATGGACGATGAGTGTCCATTCGGTTTTTCCGGGAATCGTGAAGATCTCGTAGGTCCCGGCGGGAACCGGCGAGCCGTTGATTTTGACGTCAGTGCTGAAGGTGACCTTCGTGGCGTTGTTGGCGCCGGTGCGCCAAACTTCACCGTAGGGCACAAGACCGCCGAAAACCTCGCGACCCTTCGCGCTCGGGCGCGCGTAGGTGACTTCCACGTCGGTGATGCCGACGCGTTGCTTGATCGTGGAGGCCGGGCTGGGGGCCGGGAACTGGAGCTGGGGAATGACCGGGGTTTGAGCGAACAGGCTGACAGCGAGACCGAGGGCGCTGGCGCCGAGAAAGACGGAACGAAGCAGGAGGGAGGTCATAGGGTTGGGGGGTGGAGGGGGAAGCCAGGAGCCTATCTAATTATGATTGAAGGACAAGCCGGCACCTTGGTGCGAGACCCGAGCGCTGAGGGATATTCCCGTAAATTAGAAGAAGCACACGCGCAGGGATGGCAAAGTGTTAGTGCAGGTTGATTGGTCGCACCGGTTGACGGCGGCCGGGATCGCCGTGTAACTCTGAGCAAACTATTTTTCCCCACGACCCGTCAGGTCGCGCACGCTATGTCCCCTTCCAGCAGAAAACCCCTTTCCATCAACGACGAAACGAAGTCGGACATCGATATGTCCAAAAGGAGCGAGGGCCAACGGGCCGCGCTCCAAGTCACGGAAGCCGCCCGTGAATCGCACGACGACATCAGCTTCGCGGCCCACCTGTTCATGGGC
>JAUXOH010000050.1 GCA_030682505.1 Candidatus Didemnitutus sp.
GTGTGGTGATGCAAGCTCGCCTCCAACCCACCCGGCGGTAGTTCTCAGCCACGATGTCGAATCTCGTTCATCTCTGGGCCATCTTTCTCGGCACGGTGGTCGCGCTGTTGCCGATCATCAATCCGCTGGCGGCCGCGCCGACCTTTCTCGCCATCACCGAAGGCGACAGCGACGCGCTCCGGCGCGAACAGGCGCGCAAGGGCTGCTTCTACATGGTGGCCATCCTCGTCAGTTCCCTGATCGGCGGCACGTTCATCATGAATTTTTTCGGGATTTCCATTCCCGGACTGCGCATCGCCGGCGGCATTCTGATGACCGGCATTGGCATGAGCATGCTCGCTGCGCACCACTCGACCGAGGAGGAGATGGCGGAACGCGAGGCCGCACGGCAGAAGGGCGACATTTCGTTTTCTCCTCTCGCCATGCCCATGTTGAGTGGACCCGGCTCGATCGCGGTCACCCTGGGTTTCACGTCGCTCGCGACCGATTGGGTGGATTACGGCGCCATTATCGCCGGCATCATCGTGGTCGCGATCATCACCTACCTCGTGCTGCGGCTGTCCGGGAAGATCGTGCGGTTCATCGGACCGGTGGGCATGAATGCGATGACAAAAATCATGGGCTTCCTGATCATGTGCATCGGCGTGCAGTTCGTGGTGAACGGGGTGCTCGGCATCGCCACCGACCCCGAGTTGTTGCGCGGCATCAAATCCGTCCTCGCCCGCTGAGGTCCCCCGGGGCACGGGCGAAGTCGAGCTTGAGCGCACCACCGTTGAACGCCATCCTCCGCTGATTCAATGTCGTCCGTCGCCCAGACCCCACCCCCGGTGCTCGCGCCGCTGCTCAGCTACCTTCACGCGCTGAAGACGGAGCGGGCGGACTTGGGCGAGTTGAGTCGGTTGTTGACCGAATCGGCCGTGACGCTGGAGGATTTGAAGGGCTACCTGCACTTCGAGGACGATTGTTACCGCCGCAACCTCGTGGCGGAGAATCCGTGGTTCAACCTGCTCGTGCTTTGCTGGAAGAGCGGACAGCGCTCCCCGATCCACGATCACGCCCATTCGGTGTGCGCGTTCAAGGTGCTCACCGGCGTTTGCAGCGAGACGGTCTATGCTTTTTCTCCCTGCGGTCAGGTCGTGCCGGTGCAGACCACGGACCTGCCGGCCGGAAAGATCGTCGCGTCGCACGACAGCGAGACCCATCAGGTTTCCAATCTGCAACCGGCCGGCACGAACTTGGTGACCCTGCACATCTATTCACCGCCGCTGAAGACGATGAGGGTGTTCTCGCTCACCGGCAAGAGTGGCGGCGAATGGCTCGCCCCGGAGCACAAGGCGATTGGCGCGTAGGACTCAGTAGCGCCGTTCGACGGTGAAACCGGCCTCGTCCTTGAAGGACAGCATTCGCCGATCGGCGTCATACCCGACAAAGGTAATGCCAAGCTGCGGGTTCACGAGATCCCCGGGACTGTAGGCGGTGCGGTCAATGAAGACGCGCGGCATGGCTCCGCTCCGCACGCCGGCGACGTGCAATTGCCTGACCCAAGCCACAAACTCCGTGCTCGGTCCGGCCGGCGTGACGGAAACGGCCGCCGGAGCGGCAGGAACCAACGGCGCCGGCGGGATGAGCGGCGGACCGACCGTGGCGTTGAGCACTTCGTTGGCCGGATCCGTGAGGTTACCCTCTTTCTTGGCAATGGCCGCCTTGGCCGCACCAAGGGGACCCTTCGGCGCATCCGGACCTGCCGCCTGAGATTCAACTTTCGGTCGCACCACCGGCGGTGGCACCGGCACATCCTTCTCCAAATAATAGAGGGCGCCGACCGACACCATGATCATCACGGCGGTGGCGCCGAAGATCGCAAAAATCCGTTTCTTCCACGGGTTGCCGCCCATCGCCGCTTTCACATCTTCCGCCAACTGCGCCGGTGCTTCCTCTCCCTTTTGCAGGCCGGGAGGCGGCGGGAACAGCGGCGCGGTGGGCTTTTCCGCCTCCGGCGGTTTCTCATACAACATCACGGGCAGCGCCGCCGGAAGCGGAGCAGGCGACACCGGCCTCTCGACCGCAGGGGCCACGGGCTCCTCGCTCGGCGCCGCACCCTCGGGAGCGGGCATCTTGGGTCTAAGGACGATCTTCGGTGATGGCGGAACCGCAGGCAATGGCGCTTCCGTGGCGGCCGGCTCGACCGGCGGTGGAAACGCGGGTGCCACAACTTCGCTGGGTGGCGGCCCGGGGGTCGGCTCCACCGGATCAGTCGGAGGATTTTCGGCGACGGGCGGCTTCAAGCGCAACGAACTCTCGGTGTCCCCAGAATCGGGCGAAGGCGTGGTCTCCGGAGCCGGGGCTGGTTCGGCCGGGGCAGCGCCCGCCAAACGTGGCTTCAGGCGCAGCTTCGGGACGTTCTCTTCGCTCATGGCCGACAGGCTGGCGTATTTTTCGGTGGGCGAAAACAAAAACATTCCCGGGGGCGTGACAAATCTCACCTCCCGACCCAGATTCATGGCATGTTTACCGACCTCACTTATCGCTCGAAGGTCGATTTGTGGT
>JAUXOH010000051.1 GCA_030682505.1 Candidatus Didemnitutus sp.
TCCGGATAGAAGAGACTCTGGAACGAAGGGGCGATGACCGCCTGCTTCACCGGCAGCCGCGTGTACTGCTGCGCAAGCTGCAGGTAGCGGTCGGCGTGATTTGTGTAGCGAAACGGACCGCCGGTCAGCAGCGGGAACAGACGCTCGTGTCCCGCGACAAACTTCAGAATAAACCCGTCCGGGCAGGTGTTTTCCGAGCCGTCGATCGTGTAGCTGGCAAAATTATGGAACTTCCCCTGCTCGCCGTCGCAGACCACGGGTGACCCGGTTGCCTCGAAACGCAGGATCGTATCGCGCACCGCCTCCTCGCAAATCGCATCCAACTCACTTTTCCCGAGCTGGCCCATCAGGAACGCCTTGCGCGCCTCGATCAATTCAGCCGACCGGGGCAAACTGCCGATGGGTTCGGTGGGTAGGGCTGCCATCACCACAGGCCTACTGGCACCCATCGTCCTCGTCAGTTCTATTTTTCTCCACAGCGGAAAGAAAGACAGGGTCGCTCGCCCCCTTTAGATCAACCTTGGCTTGGATCCGGCAGTCGGGGTGGCGCAACGGTCGCCCCCGGTGACCGTCGCGCCAAGTCCAGTTGCCTCCTCACGGCCTCGAACAGCGTCGGCAGATCGTAAGGCTTGGGCAGAAACTCCGCGGTCACCTGCTCGGTCGAAATTTCGGCCGCCGTCTGGTCGTGCAAACCACTGCAGGCTATCACGGGGACTTGCGCCCCACCCGCGCGGAGTTGCCGGATCAACTCGGCACCGTCCATCACCGGCATCATCAAGTCGGTCACGACGAGTTTGATCACATCGCGGTGACCGCTGAAGATTGCGATGGCCTCCGTTCCATTCTTGGCGGCCAACACGCGGTAACCTTGTCTTTCCAGCCCGAGACGCAGGGCGGACAGGATGGAGGTTTCGTCGTCGACGACGAGCAGGGTTTCGCCGCGTCCGCGTGCGGCGACGGCGGTCTCCACCGGGTTGGCCACGACCACTTCCCCCTGCGCCGGCAGGTAGACATTGAAGGTCGTGCCGAGCTGCGGTTTGCTCTCGACCGTGACAAAGCCTTCGTGGCTGCGCACAATGCCCGCCACGGTCGACAAGCCGAGACCGGATCCCTTGCCCAGTTCCTTGGTGGTGAAAAAGGGCTCAAAAATCCTCTCGAGGAGGGACTCCGGGATACCCTCGCCGGTGTCGCTGACGGTCACCAGCACGAAACTGCCGGGTCGGGCCTGGGGCCCGGGCAGGGGTCGACCCTTGGACAGGACCACATTGCGGGCCGCAATGGTCAGCTTGCCGCCGTGCGGCATGGCATCGCGCGCATTCACGCAAAGGTTCATCAGCACCTGGTGCATTTGGGTCGCGTCCGCGAGAATCGGCAGCAGGTCGCGCGCGGTGTTCTCCACTAGGGTCAGATTGCGCGGGAAGGTTTCGGTCGCCATACTCGCCATTTCTCGGATGAGGTGCTTGAGATGCACCGGAATTCGCTCGCCCTCGACCCCGCGACTGAACGTCAGGAGTTGTCGGATCACGTCCGCGCCGCGCCGCGCCGCGTTCTCGATCATCGCCAGCATATCCTCCTCGCGCGCCTCGCGCCGCTGCATGCGGAGCATGTTGGCCGCCAGGATGACGGGGGAGAGAATGTTGTTCAGATCGTGGGCGATTCCACCTGACAGGGCCCCGATCGCCTCAAGGCGCTGCGCGCGCAGGAACTGCTCCTGCAGTTGCTTTTTCTCGGTGATGTCGCGAGAGATCCCGACGAGATGGATGATTTTGCCGTCGTCGTCGCGCAAGGCCACCTTGCTGGTGGAGATCCAGGCGATCCGGCCGTCCGGCCAGACCACTTTTTCCTCGGCGGCGACCACCGGCTCGCCGGTCTCGAGAATACGCCGTTCCATCACGTGCACGCTTTGGGCGTGTGCCTCCCCAAGAAAGTGTCCGATGGTCCGGCCGATCGCTTCCGCGGAATCGCCCAAACCAAGATCCCGCGCCAGGTTTTCGCTGATCCGGATAAACCGGTGCTCCAGATCCTTGAAATAGATGTAGTCCGGCGTGGCGCCAGACAGGGCGGCGTAAAGCCTCTGCTCTTCCCGCAATTTTTGTCCCGCCTCATGGCGCTCTGCTTCCCGGCGGCGAAATTCGATGGAAAACGCAATGTCCGTCGCGAGCTCGTCGAGCAGGCGGAGTTCATCTGCGTCAAAGAATCCCGCCTGATCTGCATAGAGGTTGAACGTGCCGACCCGCTTGCCAAACACCGTCAGGGGCAGCGAAATCATCGCCCGGTAGCCGCAGTCCAGCGCGGCCTCGCGCCAGAACTCCGCTCGGGGATCGCCTTCAATATCGTTGCAGACACCATGTTCGCCGGTGGCGAGGGCATGGGCGGTGAAGGCGCAGCCCGGCCTCCCCTTCCCGATCAGCTGCCGGAGGACCTCCAAGGTGTCCGGTCCAGCACCGAAGTGAGCCGACACCCTCAGCTGGCCGTCGGCCTCGTCCACCAACCCGATCCAGGCCATCATCAGCCCGCCTTGTTCCACCGTGATTCGGCAGGCGTCGCCGAGGATGATCTCCGGTGCCCGCTCGCGCACGATCAACTGATTGATCTCGCTCAGCACCGCGTAGGTGCGGTTCAGCTGACGGATGCGCTGTTCCGCCCGCTTGCGGTCCGTGATGTCGCGCATCATCGCCATCAGGTTGCCGTCGGGCATCAAGTTCGCGATCACGTCCGCGTCGAAGATCGAGCCGTCCTGCCGCCGGAGCTTCCATTCCTGCTGGTAGGCTTTTTTGCTCTCGGTTGAGCGGAAGACGGATTCGACCTGCTCCGTCTCTGTCGGGACCACGATGTCCTCAACGTTCATGGCGATGAGTTCGTCGCGGGCGTAACCCAACATCCGGCAAATGCTCGCATTGACGTCCAAGTGGCGGTGCTGGAGATCGATGATGAGGATGCCGTCCGGTGCATGTTCAAACAGCGCGCGGTAGCGCGCCTCGCTGGCCCGCAGCTCGTCCTCGGTCTGGCGGCGCTTGGTGATGTCATGTACCGTACCGACAAGCTGGACGCAGTTGCCCAGAACGTCGAAAACGGGTGCCACGGTGACGACACCCACCTTCGCGCCAGCCGGGTAGTGGGAGACCTCCTCCCAGGTGACGGGTTGCCGGGTGGAAATCGCCTCCCGGTATTTCTCCAGCACGAGATCGTGCGCAGATGCCGGAAGGATCTCCTGCACCGCACGGCCGACCACCTGGTCGAGCGGCAAGCCGGTCGTGTCAGTGAACCGCTGATTGACCGAGGTGAAACGGAAACCGCCGTCTGACTCCACAGTCACGACAAAGACGGCATCACTTACGTGAGCATAAATGAGACCCAGCTGCTGCTCGCGGGCGCGGAGCTCCGTTTCGGCGTGCTTGCGCGCGGAAACGTCCATCAGGCAGCCGCGCACAACCGTGCCTTGCCCCGTTCCGGAGCGTTCCACCACTTGGCCGGTCACCGCCAGCCATTGGATTGACCGGTCGGGATGTCGCACCCGAAAATCGCACGCGTAGTCGTCCGGACCGCCCGGCGCCGTTGCCTCCTTGATCTTTGCCAACGTGAGCGCCCGGTCATCCGGATGGGTGGCCTGCACAAAGGTGTTCAGCTCCCACTTCTCCTGCCAAGGCAGTCCGTAAAGCCGGTCATGGTTGGACGAGCGCGCCATGCTGTCGTCGGCAAAATGATATTCCCACACCGCCACTTGCGCCAATTCCGTGGATAAGCGTAACCGCTCCTCGCTCTCGCGCAACGCCGCCGCCGACTGCGTCCGCGTGGCGATATCAGCGGTGAGCGCGCGGTTAGCCTGTTCCAGCTCGACCATCTTCGCCTCCAGCTTCCGGATGAGCACCTCGCTGTACTCCTTGAGCAGCGCGTGCTGGTCTCCTGCCGGTAGTCTGGTTTTGGCCAGCTCGCCTCGCTTCAGCCGGCCCAGAACCTCGTCCAGGCGCGCCATGAGCACGGGTGGCTCGGCGGGCTTGATGATGAAAGCGTCGGCCCCGAGATCGAGGGCCAGCTGCTCGTCCTTCGGCTCCGTGTAAGTGGCCGTGTAGACGACAAAGGGAATTTGGCTCAGCCGCGCATCCAACTTCCATTGCCGGAGGAGCGTATAACCGTCCATCACCGGCATGAGCAGGTCGGAGATGAGCAGATCCGGCTGGGCCGCGCGCGCCTTGACCAACGCCTCCGCGCCGTGGCGCGCCTCATTCACCTCGTA
>JAUXOH010000053.1 GCA_030682505.1 Candidatus Didemnitutus sp.
ATGTAGGGCTTGCGCTTTCCCCGGAGGTAATCGGCCGTGATCCGCCCCGGACGGGCGAGGAGCAGTCGCACCGTCAAAAAGATCTTTCCGTCTGCGTGGGTGAAGGCCTCGAGCATGTGCTCGACGAAATGCCGCAGTGTGAGGTCCCCCGGCCCCACGCGCTTCTCGCCGCACTGCGCGCAGAATTGTCCCTCGGTCGGCGCGCCGCACGACACACACGGCACGGTTGGTTTAGGCATGAGCAAGGAAAAAGGCCGTCCTGCGACGGCCTCTGGAATCAATGGTAACGGCGGGCAGCGGTTACGATTTCATGATCTTCCGTCCGGCCGGCCGATTTTTGATCAGGCCCTTGCCTCCGGGTGATTTGGCGGCGCGGGCTTTGGCCGCGGTCATGCGACCGCCTCTGGTTTTTTTGGACATGGGAGATTTGGAATTTGATGGTTTCTGAACGGTGACTGACGGCGGCAGCATAGCGTGCGGGGCGCAGTGCCACAATGGGGTGTAACCCGGCCGCGCCGCGCCGGCCGGGCGGAGTTCTGCTCCCCGTCGGGATTTCCTGCCGCCACCGGAGGAGAATGTTTTTTCTTCCCACCGGTTTATTCGCGGCAAGAAAAAGGGCCGTCGCAGGACGGCCCGGTCTCGACGCAGGAGGGCGACGGTTCAGGAGCTGGCGCTGGCCTTGAGTTTTTCGAACGCGGCCTGCGTGCGCTGCCACGAATCGGCGACTTTCTTTTTGGCCGCGTCCCACGTGTCGGCCGTCGCGGCGTTCAGCTCGGCGAGGTCGGCGCTCAGGCTGGCGCGGGCCTCCTTGAACTCCTTGGCCGCCAGGTCGCGATTTTTCGCGGCGGCGTCCGTCAGACCTTCGAGCTTGGCGTTCATCGCCTTGATCTCGGTGTCGTGCTTGACCGCCAGGCGGTCAAGCATGGCGGCGAAGTCGGCGCGCTTCTCGTAGGTGTAGTCCTTGATGCTGTCCCAGGAATCGACCGCGGCGCTTTTCACGTCGACGGCCATCTCCTTGGCGGCATTTTGAGTTTTCTGCACGACCGTCGGAGCCGGATCGTTTTTGGAACAGCTGGTGAGCAGCAGGGCGGCGGGGCTCAGGGCCGCGAGGAGCAGGAAGGGACGGAGTGTTTTCATAGAATGGTTCTTGGGAACGGAATCCGGCGTGGCCGGAATGGCGGGAATGCGGGGCTATTGGTTGCTCGCGGGTGGGCCGACATTGATTTGGTTGTCCACGAGTTCGAGGCGGGAAGCGGCGATCGCGATTTCACCGATGCGACGTTTTTCCTCGGCCGTGTTCACCGAGCCGCGCAAGGTCACGCGGTCGTTGATCGTGGCGACTTCCACGTTGTGGCGCTTGATCCCGGCGGCGCGGATATTTTCGTTGATCAGAACGGTCTGGTCCACGTCGCGGTAGCTGTGTCCTTGCACGAGTGCCACCTTTGTGCGCGGGCCGGTGTAGGGTTCCTCCGTGGAGTAGGCCTCGTTGCCGTAGGCTGCCGCCGTAAAGATGAAGCGCGGCTCGGCCGCCATTTCCAATTTCGTATTGTCGAGCAGGAGCCCGTCGCGCTTGGCGTTGAAGCTGAGGGCCATCGCGGGGATGATGCTCTTCGTCTGGAAATTGCCCGGAGCGATCACGATGACGGAGCGAATGCGGCCCTTGGGAATATCCATGGTCAGGGACCAGACTTTGCCCAGTTTTTCGTTTTGGAAATTTTCGACCGGCAGATCCAAGATCTTGCTGCAGCGTTCGACGTAGCCGAGCAGCACCTTGGGCCGGCTGTCCGTCGTGCTGGCGGTCTCACCTTCCTCGAGAAAATAAATCTCCTGCCCGAACAGACGGTAGGCGGCGGCGACCCGGTCGCTGCGACCGGAATCGACCCACTTGGAAAGATCGATGGCCGCCGCGGTTTTGAACTGGGCGGCGCTGATGTTGAGTCGGTAAACGCGGTTGCGCAGGTCGGGATACAGGGCGAGGGGCGGCACCGCCACGACCTTGTTGCCGACACCGAGCGAGGTGTCGGATTCCACCAACGCCTCGACGATGCGGCCGTTGATCAAATCGATGCCCAAATCGACAATGCGTCCGAGGCTCTCGTCCTGAAAGTTCCGGACCTCAATGCGGATGAACGTGTCGAAGGGGATCTCGGCGCCGGGGAGCACCCGGGTGCCCTCGACGGCAACGGGGTCGAGCCTGATGGGGGCTTCAGTCTGCGCCCAAGCTGAGAGGGCAACCACGCTGGAGAGGACCGCGCCCGTGAGGAGATGGAGTTTCTGTTTCATGGAATTTCTTTTTTCGGGATGGTGGGTGCAGCGGGAATTTCCGCCGGTGCCGTCGACTGCCTGAGGCCGGGTGACCAGTTTGGCACCCGGCGCAGTCCGTGGCTTTTTTGTCGGTCCAATATAGGCGACAATCGGTGCGGGGAGTATGGGGTTTAACCCGGCGTGGGGTTCGGACCGGCATCAGCGGCGACTTCGTCGGTCCATTCGCCCGGGCCGCCGCAGAGGAAAATCACCGGCGAACGAACACCGGTGTTTCGCCCGGCTCCGGCTTCAAGGGCCGCGCAGAAACCGGAGT
>JAUXOH010000054.1 GCA_030682505.1 Candidatus Didemnitutus sp.
TCATTATCGCGGCGACCAATCGCCCCGATGTGCTCGACAGCGCCCTGTTGCGCCCGGGTCGTTTTGATCGCCAGGTCTCCATCGATTTGCCCGACATCCTTGGTCGCGAGCACATCCTGCGCGTGCATGCCAGGAAAATCACTCTGGCTGACAACGTCGATCTTTCGGTCGTGGCGCGGGGGACGCCGGGCCTGTCGGGTGCGGAACTGGCCAATCTCTTGAATGAGTCCGCCCTGCTCGCGGCGCGGCGGAATAAGAAGAAAGTCGACATGTCGGATGTCGATGAGGCGCGCGACAAGGTGCTGTGGGGCCTCTCCCGCCGCCGGGTGATGGACGATTCCGAAAAGCGCCTGATTGCCTGGCACGAGGCCGGTCACGCCGTCCTGCAAGCCGTGCTCGATGACGGCACGATGCCGGTGCACAAAGTCACCATCATTCCCCGCGGCCAAAGCCTCGGTTCGACGACTTACTTGCCGACCAAGGACATTCTGACCCAACCCAAGAAGCGGCTGCTGAATCAAATTTGCATGGCGATGGGTGGCCGGATTGCCGAGGAGCTCGTCACGGGCGACTTCAGCAACGGAGCCTATGGAGATATCAAGCAGGCGACGCGGATCGCACGCGCGATGGTTTGCGATTATGGCATGAGCGAGCTCGGCCCCGTGGCCATGGGCGAGAATCAGGACACGGTTTTCCTCGGTCGCGATATCACGCGTTCGTCCCACCTCAGTGAGGACACCGCACGCCAGGTGGACACAGCGGTTTCGGGCATCCTCCACCACGAATACAAGCGGGCGCAGCAGATCATTGGTGAGCATCGCTCCGTGCTCGACAAGATTGCCCAGGCGCTGCTGGAGCACGAGACGATCGAAGGACGGCATGTCCTCGAAATTCTCCAGCACGGCGAAATCAAGTCTCCCATCGTGCTGGTCAAGCCCGCGGCGGTCGACAAGTCCGCCAAGCCGGCTGACCGAGCTACCGAGGCCGACGATTCTCCGGGTGATGCGGTTGCCCCCGCGCCCACTCCCGCTTGACCGCGGACCACGGGAATTGAACCAACGCCGGGCCGATGAGCCCGGCTTTTTTATTGCACATTCCCCCCTTTCCAATCCAGCGAAACCTCAAGATGATGCCTCCCATGCCCACCACGCCCGCAACTCCAGCCCTGTCAGCTCTGGGTCAAAGAGCGCGATTGCCGGCGGTGGCCCGGCTCATGAAATCGGCCCTCGAGAATCCGAACCTGTTGTCGCTGGCCGCCGGCTTTACGGACAACTCGACGCTGCCTTTGGCCGAGTTTGTCGCCGCCGCGCAGTCGCTGGCCGCGCGGGCGGGAGAACCGGAGTATCTGCAATACGGCACGGCGCAGGGCCGCCCGGAATTGCGCCGGATGCTCGCGGCGCGCCTGAAATTTTGGGAGCCCACGCTCGCCGACAACCAGATCGAGTCGCGCTTCATGATTACGAACGGGTCGCAGCAGGCGCTCTACATCGCGGTGCAGTCGCTGTGCAATCCGGGTGACATCGTGCTGGTTGACCGGCCGAGCTACTTTGCCTTTCTCGACGTGGTGTCCGGGCTCGGCGCCCGCTGCCGGTCGCTGCCGTTCGATCGCGAGGGCCGGTTGAACGAGGCGGAACTGGATGTGTTCCTGACCGAGCTGAAAAACTCGGGCGACGCCGCGCGGGTGAAGGCGGTTTATTTGGTCAGCTATTTTTCGAATCCCTCGGGTCGATCCCTCGCCGAAACGGACAAAGCGATGTTGGGACGGGTGCTGGCGAAGCACGGCCTGATCGTGCCGCTGCTGGAGGACGTCGCGTATCGCGAACTGTTCTTTGACACGCCGCATCCATCGCGCAGTGGTCTCACCTTGCCGGAATGGCAGGTCTTCCCGCAGGTCTACTTTGCCACCCTCACCAAGCCCTTCTCGACGGGAGCGAAGGTGGGCTACGCCTACTGCACCGACGAGAAATGGCTCGCACAGATGCTGGCGATCAAGGGCACGCATGACTTCGGCACTTCGAATTATGGGCAGGCGCTGTTTGAGGAAGTCATTCGGAACGGTGGCTTCGATACCCATGTCCCGAAGGTGCGACGCGGCTACAAAGCCAAGATGCTCGCGCTCCATGGGGCGTTGCTCGCAGGCGGCTTGCGCGAACTCGGCTGGACGTGGGAAGAGCCGAGCGGCGGGATGTATCTGTGGTTGCGGGCACCGGCCGCACTCAACACGGGCATGGATGGGGAATTCTGCCGCGCGTGCGTCGAGGAGGGCGTGCTCTACGTGCCCGGCGACCTGTGCTTCGGGGACAAACCCGAGACGAACTGGATCCGCGCCAGTTATGGCGTGCTTTCGCCGGACCAATTGGCCGTGGCCGGCGGGCGGCTGGTCCGGGTGGCTCAACGCTTCGCCAAGTAGTCCGGGCACCAAAATCGTCCTTGGATTCCCGCTCGAGCAAGGGCACCCTCGGGTTCTTCCCTATGAAAATTTGCTGCATTGGCGCTGGCTATGTGGGTGGTCCAACGATGGCGATGATCGCGTCGAAGTGTCCGGATATCACGGTCACGGTTGTCGATATGAACGCGGCGCGCATTGCCGCGTGGCAAAGCGACAAGCTGCCGATCTACGAACCGGGCCTGGCCGCCGTGGTCAGCGGTGCACTCGGTCGCAACCTGCATTTTTCCACCGATGTGGTCGGTGCCATCAAGGCCGCGGACATCATTTTCGTCTCGGTCAACACGCCGACGAAAACCTACGGCGTCGGCGCAGGTCGGGCGGCGGATTTGCGCTACATTGAATCGGTTGCGCGCACGATCGCCGAGCATGCGAGCGGCGAGAAGATCATCGTGGAAAAGTCCACGATTCCGGTGAAGACGGCAGATGCGATTCGCACGATCCTCGCGTCGAATGGCAACGGTCTGAAATTCCAAGTGCTGTCGAATCCGGAGTTTCTGGCCGAAGGGACTGCCGTGGCCGATCTCACCAACCCCGACCGGGTCCTCATTGGGGGCGAACGCACTCCGGAAGGCGAGAAAGCGATGCAGCAGCTCGTCGAGGTCTATGCCCGCTGGGTGGCCCGCGACCGCATCATCACGACCAATCTCTGGTCGTCGGAACTCTCGAAGTTGGTGGCGAATGCCTTCCTCGCGCAGCGGATCTCGTCGATCAACTCCATCTCGGCGCTCTGCGAGGCGACGGGGGCGGATGTGGATGAAGTCGCCAACGCCATTGGCAAGGACAGCCGCATCGGGCCGAAATTCCTCAAGAGCTCCGTCGGCTTTGGCGGGTCCTGCTTTCAAAAGGACATCCTCAATCTCACCTACCTGTGTGAAAGCTTTGGGTTGCCGGAGGTCGCCAGCTATTGGAACCAGGTCGTGACCATGAACGACTGGCAAAAGAGCCGCTTTACCGCGCGCATCATCAAGCAGCTCTTCAACACCGTGGCGGACAAGAAAATCGCCGTGCTCGGTTTCGCTTTCAAGAAGGACACGAATGACACGCGCGAGTCCGCGGCGATCAATGTCTGCCGCGAGTTGCTGACCGAGCATGCCAACGTGTGCGTCTATGATCCCAAGGTGCCAGCGGCCGAGATCACCGCCGACACGCTCGGCCCGGGTCAGATGAACTCCCGTTTGACCGTCGCCCCGGATGCCTACGCGGCCTGCGCCGGGGCCCACGCCATTGCGGTGGTCACAGAATGGGACGAGTTCAAGAAACTCGATTTTGCCAGGATCTTCGCGGGCATGCCCAAACCGGCCTTTGTCTTCGACGGCCGCAATATCCTGGATTTGGACGCGCTCCGAAAAATCGGATTCTGCGCTTCCGGGATTGGCAAGCCGTCGGCCTGATTCGGGAGAGATCGGTTCAGTCTGGTCAGGGAAACGACGTCCGTTAGGATGCGGCCATGGAGGTGGATTCGCAGGCGGAAAAATCGAAGCCGACGGTGGCACCGCAGCGCTGCCGTCTGGGCATCGTGCTCTCCGGCGGGGGTTCGCGGGGCGTGGCGCAGATCGGGGTGCTGCGTGCGTTGTTGGAAAACAGGATCGAACCGGAATGCGTGGCGGGTGTGAGCGCGGGAGCGATTGTCGGCGCGCTCTATGCCTCCGGCTATTCCCCGGCCAAAATGCTCGAGTTCTTCAAGACCATCGATCCGTTTCGACTCATCCATGTGTCATTCGGCAAACCGGGCCTGCTCGATCCGCTGAAACTGGTGCCGGCCTTTCAACGCTACTTTCCCGAGAATTCCTTTGAGCAATTGCAGCGCAAACTGGTCATCGCGGCAACCGACCTGCTGAGCGGCGATCCCACGGTTTTTGCCTCGGGAGAGCTCATCCTGCCGGTTTTGGCCTCGTCGTCCTTTCCCATGGTGTTTTCGCCGGTTGAGATCGATGGCCGCTGGTATGGAGATGGCGGCATCGTCGACAATTTTCCGGTAAAACTCCTGTCGGGCCATTGCGAGGTCACCCTCGGGGTGCACGTGAGCCAGATCCGGGAGATGTCGATCACGGAGTTTGGCTCATCTCTCTCCATCATGGAGCGGGCTCTGGAGGTGGGGATGATCGCGCGGTCGCGGGCCAACTTCGCCGCGTGTGATCTGGTGATTTTGCCAAAGGACCTCGCGCGATTCGGGATGTTTGACACCAAACATTTCGACGAAATCGAGGCGGCGGGTTATGAGGCCGCCGCCGCCCGAATGGACGAGATCAAGCAGCTGGTCCGGCGCTAGCCAGACGCGGGCTGGCGGCCGCCGGGCGTTAGAGAAAGGCGACCGGAGCGAACTTCCGGCCAAGAATCTGGTTCGCGTCGCAGCCGAGCCACTGGTCCAGTACCGTCGCATAGACCGCGCGAAAATCGGTGGAGTAGGCGAGGTCTTGGTTGCGACCAACGGCGAGATCCGGTGCCTTGCCGTGCAGGCCCGCCTTGACGCGCGAGCCCATGACGAAGAGGGGAGCGGCGGTGCCGTGATCCGTGCCGCGACTTTCGTTTTCACTCGGGCGCCGACCGAATTCAGAGAAGGTCATGGTGAGCACCTGACCGTCGAGTTGCTTGGATTCCAAATCGCGCTGGAAAGCGGCGAGACCCTCACTGAGCGTCTTGAGCAGGTTCGCGTGCTGGTTGGGTTGATTGACGTGCGTGTCAAAACCGCCGAGCGAGACGTAGTAGACGCGTGTCCCGTTGCCGGAGGCGATCAAGGCGGCGGTGTTGCGCAGGGATTGGGCAAACAGGGTTTCGGGATACTCGGGAGAGCGATAGGAGCTGAGAATTTTCTGGAAGCGTTTCTCGGTCACGAGAGCGTCCATCATCGTGTGGCGAAGGTAGCCGGCGTTGGCGTCATGGTCGGCGTTGCCGGCCGGGGTCGACTGGAGCAGGTGCTCGAGCAAGGCGACATTTTCGCGCCCGGCCCGCCCGGTCCGGGCATTGGGCGCGAGACTGAACGTGGGATGGGCCTGCGCGCTGAGAAAGGTCTGCGGCATGTCGTTGCTAATGTTGACGCCGCAGGGAGTGCCCGGCGGGAGTCCACCGCAGGAGTGGTCGAAGAATCGTCCCAGCCAGCCCGTGGCGAGGAATTGCTCGCTCTCACTGGCCGTCTCCCAGATTTCCGTGGAGCGGAAGTGGGAACGATTCGGGTTGGGATATCCGACGTTTTGCACGATGCCGAGTTTCCCGTCCCCCAAGAGGGCGTGCAGGGGCGCACAGGAGCGATGCAGGGCAGCGGAGTCGTTGATCTTGACGAGCTCTTCCTTGCCGAGCGCGAGCGTGGGACGCAGGCGGCGGTAGTTCGCATCGGCGAAGGGCACCACGGTGTTCAGCCCATCGTTGCCGCCGGCGAGTTGCACGAGCACCAGAATGGAACGGTCTTTTTCCGCCCGCGGTGCCTGGGCGGCGATCGATTCGACCAGAAAGGCCGGCGCAAACTGACTGAAGGCCAGCAACCCGATGCCGCGCGTGCCGGTCCGGATGAACTCGCGACGCGTGGAAGGCAGCAAATCAGAGGCGGATTTCATGAGTCAGCAGAGTTGATCGTCGGGCGATTCGAGGAGGGTGGCAAGGATCGCACGCAAGGCCGCGGGTGGGTGCGTGGCGCGGCTCGCCTGTTGAATGAAGGCGGTGACCTGACCGACGAGTTGCTCATCGTTGGCGCGATGGGGGAGCGCCAAGGCGAGCAAGGCGCGCGCCGCCTCACCGGCCGGCAGCCGCGCCCATTGCTCGAAGCGCGCCTGCGGAAAGGTGTAGTCGCTCCGATTTCCCGCGGCGCGGAGCGCGGCCCGTTCATCGCCATTCAGCAGGTCTTCGGGCAATGGACTGAGGACGGAATTGATCGTGGCGCGCCGGGCCGCGAGAGTGGCGGAGTTGATCCAATTGCGTCCGCCGACCCAGCCGCGAACATTGGGCGGATTGAAGGGCATCTGCCCCATCTGGCGGAGCAGGGCGATGGACCGGCGGGGAAGCGGCACCGGAG
>JAUXOH010000215.1 GCA_030682505.1 Candidatus Didemnitutus sp.
GCGAGTCAGCAGCTCGGTCAACTGCGCTTCGAGAGCAGCGATCCGGTTGCTGAACGAGCCCAAGTCACCCGGCGGGGTCGATTCTGCCCCGCGGGCGGGATCCGCCTGAGTTGCCTCGGGCTCGACACCGAGCGGTTGCCGAGCGACGGCGACAGGAGCCGAAACCGCGGCCAGCTCCTTCACTTGAGCCTGCTGGCGCAAGGACTCGATCTCGGCCAGCAGGGCAACCTCGCGTTGCTGCCGCTCCGCCAACGTTTCTTTGACCACCGAAAGTTCGCGATTGAGTTTCGCGCTCTTCGTCTCGGTTGCCGTGGTGCGCGTCTTGGCCGTCCCCAACTCATTGTCGAGTTCGGTGGCTTTGGCGGCCAGTAATTCCGCCCGGGCGTTGGTCCGGCTCAATGCGGCGCGAGTTTCGCTGAGCTCGAGCACAAGTGCTGCCGCTTCGGAATTGGCCCGGGCGGCGGTGCGGAAGGAATGGGTCGCGAGCGCGAGCAGTCCCACCAGCGCCACACCCACCGCGATCATTCCCCACCGACGCGTCATGCTCATTCTGACGAAGCGGAGTAGGTGCTTTCGAACCAAGGTTTGCGGGCGCTCTTGGTTACGCCGCTATCGGGATTGGCGGCCAGGTGTTCCAAGACCTTGAAGGCGAGTTCGGTCTGCACTTGGCCGCCGATCAGGTGGGCGAGTTCCTCGACTGTAAACGCGGCGCCGGGCTGCGCGCGGAGTGCGGCCACGATCCGGTTGCGGAGAGCAATCACCGCCGTGGCCGCCTTCTTGCCGGCTTCGACTCCGGGCTGGTGGTATGCATTCACGCCAATGAGCGATGCATAGAGCCCAACCACGCGCTCGTAGAGGGCAATCAGCATCCCGAGCGTTCGCGGCGATACTTCGCTGACCGTGAGCGTGACGGAGTGGCGATCCTTCTCCGTGAGTGCATCCCGGGTGCCGAGGAAAAAGCCCTGCAAATAGTCGCCGCTGGTAATGCCGCCTTGGTCGACTGCCAGCGAAACGCCCGGGCGGTCCTTCAGCACCTCGATGAAGGTGACAAAGAAATTGTTCACTCCCTCGCGGAGTTGCTGGACGTAGGCGTGTTGGTCAGTGGACCCCTTGTTGCCATAAACCGCGATGCCCTGATTGACGACGTTGCCCGCGAGATCGAATTCCTTGCCCAGCGACTCCATCACCAGTTGCTGCAAGTAACGCGAGAAGAGCAAGAGGCGGTCCTTGTAGGGCAACACCACCATGTCCTTCGTGCCGCGACCGTCAGTTGCCCAGAACCAGGTGAGGGCGAGCAACGCCGCGGGATTCTCACTCAGTTTGGGTTTGCGCGTGACGGCATCCATGGCCGCCGCGCCGGCGAGCATCTGGTCGATTTTGATCCCTTGCAGCGCAGCCGGGAGCAGCCCGACCGCACTCAGTTCGGAGGTGCGTCCGCCGACCCAATCCCACATTGGAAAATGAGCGAGCCAGCCTTCGGCTCGGGCCGTCTGGTCCAGTTTGGAGCCGGCGCCCGTAACGGCGACGAAGTGTTTGGGGTAGTCCAGGCCGGCGGCTTTGAATGCCGCCGCCGCTTCGAGCATGCCATTGCGCGTCTCGACCGTACCGCCCGACTTGGACACGACCACGACCAAGGTTTGTTTCAGGCGGGTTCCGAGCTCCGCCAAGACATAGTCCATGCCGTCGGGGTCCGTGTTGTCGAAGAACGATACTTTCATCTTGTCCCGTCGACCATTCAGACGACCGAGCGCATGGCTGACCAGTTGCGGTCCGAGGGCGGAGCCGCCGATACCGACAACCAGCAGTTCCTTGAATTTTCCGCCGGTCGGCGGAGCGATCCGACCGGCATGCACGCTCGCGACAAATTCCTTGATCGCGGTTACCGCGCCGGTGATGGCGGCGCTTAGCTCGGGGGAGGGGGCCAATTCCGGCGCCCGCAACCAATAATGCCCTACCATGCGGTTCTCGTCCGGGTTGGCGATGGCACCCCGCTCGAGCGCCGCCAGGTCACGGAATGCCTGCTGGAGGCGGCTTTCCATTGACGGAAGAAAATCCTCCGGAAACGGCATCCGGCTGACATCGAGGCCGAAGCCCAACCGGGGATTTTGGTAATAGAGCGATTTAAAGCGATCCCAAGTCATGATGCTCTACTCGTAACGGCCGGGCGAGGAGTCGGCTAGTCGGAAAAACGTCATCTTTCGGGATTGTCAGCCTGCGAGGTGAAACGCTCACTGGAGAACCGACATGGCCTTTGATCTAAAACGTGTGCTGAAAGTGATGCTGTTCTCCTCGAGTGGCGCTCTTTCTGTGAAAGACATCCAAACTGCCTTCGCGCGGTTTCACGAGCAGGAGGAGAAACTGCCTCTGGTTGACGCCCCGCAGCCCGACGCGGAAGGCCCCGAAGAAGGCGCGGCCGTTTTGTCGGACGAAGCCCACTCGTTGGCAGAATCTGCCGAAGCAATGAGTTCGGCGGCGGATGAGGACGAAAGTTATCACGATGTGCCTTCCCTGGTCACCACCGTGCAGATTCGCGAGGTGATGGATGTTATCGCCTTGGAATTGCAAGCGGCCGGCTCCGAAGTCCTGGTCGTCGAAGGTCACGGAGGATGGCGGCTGGTGACCCACCCGCGTTTTGCCCGCTGGGTCCGGCTGTTGCGCAACGAGCCGCCACCGGTGCGCCTCACGGCGTCGGCGATCGAGACCCTCGCCGTCATCGCCTATCGGCAACCGGCCACGCGCGCCGACATCGAACAGATTCGCGGGGTCTCGGCGGAAGCCGGCCTCAACAAGCTGCTCGAACGCGATCTGGTCTACGTCGTGGGCCGGGCCGATTTACCCGGCCGTCCGATTCAATATGGCACCACGGATGCTTTCTTGGAATTTGTCGGGATCAAGTCCCTCGACGAACTTCCGGCCTCGGATGTGCTTTCGTCCCGGCAAATTGACTCCTGGCTCCAGCATGCCAATCAACCGCACACGTCGCGTGATGCCGACATGGGTCTCGACGAAACCGAGTCATCGCAATTGACCCTGGACCAAGCCACCCCGGACGTGGCGACCGAAGTCGACGGCGACAAGCCCGCCGCGACCGCCGGTTGATCGACTCGGGTTGGGAGGGACGTCCAGGTGTCCCCGGTCTTGGGAACCGGGCAGAAAAAAGGCGCACCGGAGAGATGCGCCTGGAAAATTTCAGATCGGTTCGACTCAGACGACGCTGACCTTGCGGTGAGCCTTGTCGAACGAGACCGTGCCGTCGCGGAGCGCGAAGAGCGTCCAATCGCGACCCACGCCCACGCCCTTGCCGGGATGGGTCTTGGAACCGCGTTGGCGGATGATGATGTTGCCAGCGATGATTTGCTCGCCGCCGAACATTTTCACGCCCAGACGCTTGGAGCGACTGTCGCGACCGTTGCTGGATGTTCCCTGACCTTTCTTGTGTGCCATGGCAGTAGTTCCTTAAGCAGTGATGGATTCGATCTTGATGACGGAAAGTTCTTGGCGGTGGCCGCGCTTGCGCTCGTAGCCCTTGCGCTTTTTCTTTTTGAACACGATGACCTTCTTGCCGCGCTTGTTCTCAAGGATCGTGGCCTTGACGGAAGCGCCGGAAAGGAAGGGCGTGCCAACCTTGAAATTCTCGCCCTCGCCAGCCGCGAGGACTTCGGTGATTTCGACCGTGGCGCCGGCTTCGGTCTTTGGGTAACGGTTCACAATGAGGATGTCGCCCTCAGAGACAGAGAACTGTTTACCCTGTGTTTTGATAGTGGCTTTCATAAGTTCAAAGGGCCGAAATAAGGGGACCGGGGTAGGGGTAAGCAAGTATTTATTTTCACGGCGTGATTTTCAGAGTGAAAAATCCTTTCGCGCTGGCCAACGGCAGCTTGCGACGGAGCGTTTTCGGCGTCAATTCGGAGGACGTGGCTCGGATACTCCAGGCGTCGGAATGGCAGGGCCGAAACGTCGTCAAGATGGCGAGGTCGCTCTTGGGCAAGGTCTTGGTCCGCACGACTCGT
>JAUXOH010000065.1 GCA_030682505.1 Candidatus Didemnitutus sp.
TTCAACCCGCGCGTTGCTGATTTGATCCGCCGCGACTATATCCGTGTGCCGACCGGGGTGCGTTGGACCGTCAACGATCGCCTCGAACTCAATGTCGAAGTCGAGGCCTATGCCACCCACGGACTCGATTCCGACTCCAGCGCCGGCTACGGAATCGGCAAGGTTCGGCTGGGTGCCCGGCGCTTGCTTTCCCATTGGCCGAAACCGGGATTGGAAACAAACGTCGGACTGAATCTTGATTTTCCCGTCGGTTCACCTCCGGCCGACCTGACGGACGGGCTCAATCATGTCTCCCCGTTTCTCGTCACCCAGCGCCGGCTCGACACCCACCCCAAGTGGACGATCTTTGGGGGTGGCAGTGCCGATTTTGTCGCGGATTCCTCTGTGCCCGGTCGGATCGATCTCAACACCCCGCGCGACGATTCGCTCTCCGTCAATGCCGGCGCCATCTACGACCTCGGGCAGATCAAGTGGACCCTACAGGGTACTTACACGAACACATGGATCAGCGCGGGCGACGAACACTTCTTCACCATCCGCCCCAGCATGCTCTGGTTCGTGCCCCGCCGCTTCACCTTCAATTCGAAGACGCAGTGGACCGTCGGCATCGGCGTGCGGTCGACCTGGGGACCCGACGGCTACGAATTGTCCACCGGCACGCGGGTGCGCGCCGAGATCACGTTTCGCCAGGCCCTCCGCCGACTCCGCGGTTCGATGGACAGCGGTCGCTGAGCCGCGCGCGGCGGTCAGATCAGTCGCACGATCCATGCCACCAGATGGAGGCTCGCACAGGCGGCGAGCGCAGCGGCAAAATCATCCGCCACCACCCCCCAGCCACCGGGCCAGCGCTGCAATCGCGAAATGCCAAATGGTTTGAGGATATCAAAGAGGCGAAACAACGCGAAGCCCACGAGGATCGCCATCCACGCGGGCCAGGCTCCCACGGCCCCCGACCGCGTGCCGAGGAAAACGAGCGGGATGACGACAAACTCATCCAGCACGATTTCGCCGGGATCCCGTTTGCCGAGCCGGCGCTCTGCTTCGCCGCAAATGGCCACGGCCCCATAACTCGCCAACAACGTCCAGACGACCGTCTGCTCCCACCGCAGGTGGCGGAAGAAAACCAAGGCATACAACACGCCCGCCGCCGAACCCCAGGTGCCGGGAGCGGGAAGTCGGCGACCCAAAGGACCGAGGGTCGCGAGATTCTTGACGAAGCCGGACGGCAGGCGCGCTGCCCAGCGTGGCTCGGGCAGATTCATTTCAATCCATCACCACGTACCCGTGGCGCCGAAAATAGGACCAGCCGGAAGTGACGGTCAGAATGGCCGACGCGACATAGAGCAAAAGCCCGATGCCGTGCACACCGTTGATCCACATCGTCTGGTCGCCGGTGAAAAGGTCGCCAAAATCCTGCGAAAACATCCGCGCGCCGAGCAGCCAGCCAATGGCGTTGAGTTGGATGAAGGTTTTGAATTTCCCGCCGGCATCGGCCTCGATGGCGATGTTCCGCATCGCCGCGGCCATCCGCATGCCCGAGACCGCAAACTCCCGGCAAATGATGCACAAGAGCAAAAGCATCGCGGCAATCTTGTAGTCTCGCCCGCCGAAGACGAAATATTCGTCGTTGATCAACGCCACCATCAGGCCCAGCACCATCGCCTTGTCGATCACCGCGTCCATGAAGCGTCCGAAAGCGGAAACTTGATTGGCGCGCCGCGCCAGCAAGCCGTCCAACCAGTCGGTCAAAGCCGCGGCAATATAGAGCCAGAACGCGATGGTCGCGCACCACGCGAAATCGGCATACATCAAGCCGACCACGACAAACATCAGGGGCACCCGCGAAATCGTCAGGAGGTTGGGCAAGGTCATGATCCAGGCCGAGTCGAGCCGTCACCACGCCCGTTGGCAATCTTGGAGATGAGGTCCCGAAGCCAATCGCTGGATTCTCCCGCTCGGCCGCGAATCAGACGCGTCAAATCCGCCGCGACCCGGCCCAAGCCAGTCGGCCGGGGAGAAATCGCTCGCCAAGCTTCCGTCGCTCCGGTTGGTTTCCCACCGCAGCGTATGAGCCATTGCATCTACCCCGGTACTTTCGACCCCTTCACCAACGGTCACCTCGATGTTCTGCTCCGTGCAGCCAAACTGTTTGAGCGGGTCACGGTGTCGGTCGCCATCAGTTCAACCAAGACCGCCCTCTTCACGGCACCGCAACGCGTCGCCCTGATCCGCGCGACCGTCGGCAAGATGCCCAACGTCGAGGTCGTGAGCTTCGACGGTTTGTTGGTTGAGTTTGCCCGGCGTGAGAAAGCCACGGCGATCATTCGTGGCCTGCGCGCCCTCTCCGACTTTGAGTTCGAGTTCAACATGGCGCTGATGAACCGCCATCTGGAGCCCCAGGTGGAAACCATTTTCGTGATGCCGAACGAATCCTACAGCTATACCAGCTCCACGCTGGTGAAGCAGATCGCCCGACTGGGCGGTGACATCACCAAATTCGTGCCGGCCCCGGTCGCCGAAGCCTTGCACGTCGCGTTCAAGAAACCCACCAAGCGCACCAAGCGCGTCGGGGGCAAGAGCGGCTGGCACTATCGCGCTTCTTGATGCGGCTGCGCCGCGGCCCGCCGGATCAACCGCAACAGCGGCAGGGCCAGGAGTGAAGCCGCACTCAGCGCGAGGAACGCCGTCGGATAACCGGCGCTCGCCGCCACCCGGCCGCCGACGGCCGCGGACCACGATTCGCAACCGTTTGTTGCCGCCATGAAGGTGCTGAACTGCGTCCCACCCAGACGCGCGTCCGTCAGGTTCATGAACATGGAATAGGACGAGGCGGTGAACAGGCCCACGCCGACATACATCGAGGCCAGCAAGAGCAAGCGAGCCCCCGTCGGCGCATTGGCCCCACCGTCCCACACTGCCAGCAGGGCAAGGCTCGCGCAAAACCACCCCACCGACCAGCCCACCATGCGGAGGTGTCCGACGCGATCGGCCAGCCGGCCACCGAGCAAGCCTCCGCCCACCATGGCTCCGATGACGATGACGCCAAAAAACCAACCGATCGTTTCCTGCGCCACGCCCCGATCGACAAGATACGGCCCGGCCAAGGCCCCGGCCGCTTCAAACCCCGCCGCGCCCGTCAGCGCGAAGGCCAAACCCAGCCAGGTGGTACGTCGACCCGCGGCGGCACGCAGGGCCGCAGTGAAGTCGGCCAGGGTGCGACGGGAACCGTCGGCCACGGGCTCCCGCACCAAAAGCACCAGCGTGAGTGTTCCCCAGATTGCGACCACGAGGGCGAAGATCATGCCGGTGGTGCCGAGCATCCCGGCGAGGAGCAGCAGGCCGCCGCCGAAACAACTGCGACCCGCCAGCATCCCAGCTTGCATGTAGCCATTGATGCGGCCGCGCTCGGCCCCGGGCACACACTTGATCGCGAGGGCATCGATGGCCACATCCTGCGTTGCCGCACAGAAGCCATGCGCCAGCAGCAGAATCCGCCACCAATCGAGATTTTCGGCGGGCGCCAACCAAGCGAGCGGCAACAAGGTCAGTCCCATCAAAGTCTGCGCCGTGACGATCCAAGCCCGCAGGCCCCATCGGGAGTTGCGGCCCAAGTCCACCAACGGGGCCCAGAGAAATTTTCCGGCCCAAGGCAGCACCAACAAAGCGACCAGACCGGTGATCTGTTCCACGGGCACGCCTTCCTTCCGCAGGATCGTCGGCAACGCCCACCAAATGAAGCCGATGGGAGCCCCTTCACTCGCGTAGAGCAGGGCGAACAGGGTCGCCCGACCTTTGGCATGGCCCAGCAGGTTCATCGCACAAACGGCACGCGGCGGCAGTCGGGGTCAGATTGAGGCACACCCATGGCGGGCAGCCTAGCAGGCCGCGCCGCGCTCGCAACCCCGATTGCACCGCGCCCCGGCGGCTTGGCACCCGGTCGGCAACAGATTTCGCGCCGCTTTTTCAGTTAGTCTCGTCTTGGACGCATTCCCGACGTTTATTCCCGCCATGATTGTCGATCCTCAGGTTCAGTTCGAAGAAAACGTGTTGGACATGATTGAGCAGAGTCCTATCGGCGCCGTGCCGCACACCCCGACATATGCTGACGCGCTCACGCGACTCTACGCCAAACAGCAGGTCTACCACGACGCGGACCACAAGGACGGACATGTGACGGCCCGTTCCTTGGCCAAACTGCCCCACTTTCAAGCGGAGAACCTCGCGGCCTTCGCGGCCGGCGAGATCAAGGACACCGAGCTGGAGAGCAACGACAGCATCTTCACGCGCTATGTGGAGTCGCTCTCTCTCGATTACCGGAAGCGGGCGGAGACTTTTCACCTCAAGGTGGCGGGCAAACCGGTGCATCACCGGACGAAGCAGGGCGACCAGCCGGCGATCCACGATCCGGTGCATTCGCTTTTTCTCGTACCCGGCACCGGTCCCAATCGCGGCCTGCCCGGCAACTATCTCCACGGCTCGGTGCTCGAGCTCAGTCTTGATCCGGCCGCGTGGTCGCTGCACCTGCACGACAGCGACGACGGCAACGCGGTCTTCGATACCTCGTCCCTCGCCGAGTGCATGGCGAAACTGGAGGAGGTTTTCGAGAGCGCGCCGTTTCACTTGAACGAACTCGAGGCTCTTGGCTTCAAGATCGTTTAAGCCGGACGACCCGCGTCTATTTTGCGGCCACGCCGTGTTCCGTCAGCGTGGCGCGAAGCCACTTCCTGAAGTCGAGCTTGAGCTGCTTGAGTGAATCCAGGTGAGTATACATCATGTGGCCCGCTTCATAGTGGGTCATGCTGACGTTGCCGCGCACCGCCTTCGGCAGATTCATGTGGCGGAAGGTCCAGTCGGTCGCAAAATAGGGCGTGGCCAGATCGAAATAACCGTTGGCCACCCACACTTTCATGAACGCGTTGCGGGACATCGCCCGCTTCAAATTCTCCGCGACGTTGAGGTATTGGTTCTCGACGTTGGCATAGCTCCACGGACCGACGTTGACGAGCACCTCGAAG
>JAUXOH010000216.1 GCA_030682505.1 Candidatus Didemnitutus sp.
GGCAAAAGAGCCTACTGGCATTTTCGTCAAAAAGTTCGTCATTCCTGCCAATTGCCGGAGGGGCGTGCAGATTGAGCTCCGACGCCAAAGGAGGGAAGCTTCGCCGCTCGAGCAAGGGAAGAGCGGACGAAAAAAAGGGCAATTCCCGAGGGAATTGCCCGTGAAGCGGTTGCGATTCGGATCAGAACTGGCCGGTGACGCCGAACTTGATCGCGAGCGGACTGATCAGGAGCTGGCGGGTGCGGCTCTCGATGCCGACGTAGTGTTCCGGCGCGGCCTCGGTGAGGTTGTTGACCGCCAGGAAGAGCGTCGCTTCGGGTCGGATGCGGTAGGTGACGCCGGCGTTGTAGGTGGTCAGATCGCGGCGATAGAAGCTCAGGCCGGGCGAGGTGAGATTGAGGCCGAGAATGTGCTCGCCGGTGTAGTTGGCGTCGAACGAAGCGCCGAAGTCCTTGTAAGCATATTGCACGCGGGCGTTGAGCGTGCGTGGGACGAAGCCGGCGACTTGGTTGGTCCGCAGCTCAGTGGTGCCGGCGAATTTGCCCTTGGTCTCGATCTCGGTGTAATTGGCGCTGAGAGTGAGGCCCTTCAGCAGGCCGGGCAGGAAGGTGAGCCGCTGGCTGTAGTTGAATTCGAAGCCCTCGACCTCGGCGTCGCCGACGTTAGAGGGACGGGAGATGAGGTAGCCCGAGTAAAGCCCTTCGAAGCCGTTGTCTGGTCCAGACGGCACGGTGAAGCCGGAACCCGTGGAGCTGGCGATGTAGTCCTTGATTTCCTTGCGGAAGGCGCTGATGGACACCTGTCCGTTCCCCTTGAAATAATATTCGAGCTTCACGTCGATGTTGTCGGCGGTTTGCGGGCGAATGCTCGGGTTGCCGATGGTGACCGTTTGCGTCGTGTCGTTGGCCGTAACCGAGGGCACGAGCTGGGCGAGGGTCGCCCGGCCGTAGCTGGTGGACCAGCTCACGCGGGCCTTGAGATTCGGCATGATATCGTAGGTGAGGTGGACGCTCGGGAACGCCTTGCGGAAACCGCCGTTCGTGGTCTGCCGCTGGAAGTCGAGCGCGGCGCGTTTGTAGTGGTCGGGCTCCGTCGCGATGGGGGTGCTGCGGGCGCGGAAGTAGGTGAAGTTGTCGGTGGTCACCCACTCGATCCGGACGCCGCTGAGAATGTTGAGCTTGCCCAGCTTCGTTTCGCTCTGGACGTAGGCGGCATCGACGCCTTCCTCCATGATCCGGCGGGTGGTATAGGGCGAGGTGGCGTTGAAGTTGACGTCCTCATACCAAAGCGCGGAGTTGCTGAGGGTGCTGGTGACCGCAGTGGGGCTGAAAATCGGCAGACGGGTGCCGCCATGCTGCTGCTCAAACTCTGTCACGGCCATCATGTCCGCTGTCAGGACGGAGCCGACGACGCCATACCAGCGGCGGGGGCTGACCTGAAAATTGTTCACGCGGCGGTTCACGGTGTCGACGCCGACCTTGATGGTCAGCGGGATGGCCGTCTCGAAATCGTAGCGGGCGTTGGCGGTGGCGCTGACCTCGTTGGTGCGGGTGACGGTGTCGCGCTTGACGAACAGGGTTGAGGTTTGTGCAACCGGAATCGTCGTGGTGTTGGCATTGGTGACCACGAAGGGTGTATAGCTGGCCGGAGCATAGACGCTGGGCCCGGACAATTGGGTGAAGACGACGCCGTTGAGGTCGGTGCTGTCGAGGGCGAAGCCGATGGGGTCGCGGGTGCGCGTCACCAGTTGGCCGCCCTGGCCCTCCCGTCCGTGGCCGGAGTGCCAGCGGGTGTTGCTCCAGCGGTAGGCGTGGTCCACTTTCAATCGACCGAGGTCATGATCAAAGGCGAGGGTGCCCGTCGGGTTCCAGCTCATGAACGAGAAATTCCATGTCTCGAGCGCCATGCGGGAGCCGGTCACGGGGCGGATTTCGGTGCGGTTGGCGGTATAGCCGGGCAAGATGGCGCCGGTGCCGGTGGGGAGGCCGAAGGCGTCGAGGGTGGCGACGACCGAGTTGCCGCCGAAGGGATTGACGCGGGCGCGATCGTAGTGCGGCTCGGCGCCGGCGTTGTAGAGGAACCGGAGCGAGGCGGTCGTGGAGTCGGAGAGGCGCCAGTCGGCGCGGGCGTTGAACGCGTAGATGACGCGCTCGTTCACGCCGCTGCGCTTGTCGTAATCGCGGAAGTTGGCGACTGGGTTCATCGTGTTCTCGTATTGGAGGAAGTCGTAGTCGATGGGGTTGACCACGGACTGGTAGGAAGCGTTCAGCGCGAGGCCGAAGTTGCGCTTGCCGCCGAAGAGATCGAAAATTTCCTGATAGCTGGCGCTCAGGTCGGGGTTGAGCGGATTGTCGGCGAGCGACACGTTGCGGTCGCTGGCAAAGGGCGGAAACCAGCGTCCACCGAGGTTGTAGCCGATGCGCCGTTTTTCCGTCATGGCGAGCGGCGACTTGGTCTTGAGGTTGATCTGGCCGCCGAGGGAGTCGGCGCGCCGGTCAGGCATCTGGCCCAGGATCACCTCGAGCTGTTCATACATCGAGCCGGAGAAGGAGTGGAGGGTCGCCGTGCGGCCGTCGCCGCCGACCCCCGTCGAAGACATGCCATCGATGTTCAGGCGGGTGAAGCTGGAAGGCTGTCCGCGGATGCTGATGTTGTTGATCAGGTTGTCCTCATCCGTGGTGAAGGAAATGCCGGGCATGCGGGAGAACAACTCGCCGACGTTCTGCGTGGGCAGCACGCCCCACTCGTCCAGCGCGACCACGGTCTTGATGTTGGACGCATTGCGCTGCTCGGTGACGGAGAGCGCCTGGCCTTCCTTGACGCTTGTCACGGTGAACTTGTCCAGCATCACCACATCAGAGGCCTGCAGCTCGAACGAGAGTTCCGCCATGCTGCCAGCGGTCACGACCGCGCTTTGCGGCTGATCCTTGAAGCCGGCGTAGGAGACAACGACATTAACGGCGCCTGCCGGCACATCATAAAGGACGAAGCGACCCGTGTTGTCGGTGAGCGCGGAGCGGTTCAGATCGGACAGGGTGACCAGCGCCCCTTGGAGCATGTTGCGCGTGCCTTGGGAGGACACGGTACCGGTGAGGCGGCCGGTGTCTGCCGCGAGCGCCGTGCCGTTGAGCGCGAACAGGGCGAGGAACAAGGCGATGGGACGAAAGAAAAGCCGGAACGAAAATCCGGCGGATTGACTCGAACTGGGGTAACGCATCGGGGGAGGGGGTTGAGTCGGGGCAGACGGAAAATCACCGCGGGGTAGCCCTGACGATTTGCTAGATAGCTCCGCGCCCATGCCGTCCAAGGCTATTTCCCGTGCCCCAAAATCGATCTGACCCGGCTGAGAGTGACGGGCCTCAATCGACTGGCATTTTCGTCAAAAAGTTCATCATTCCTGCCAACCGTCTCAGGCTTCCTTGGCGGGGGACGCAACGCGGCGCGGACGTTTTCCGGGGGCGGCCCGGCCACTGTGGCGATAGGCGAGCGGCGACACGCCGTAGGCCATGCGAAAAGCACGGCTCAGGCTGTAGATGGAGCTGAATCCGCAGGTTTCCGCGATTTCCGAGACGCGTTGGGGTCCGAGGCGCAGCAGTCCGCACGCCTGCTCCAGCCGCAACCGCCGGAGATGGCGACCGATGCTCACCCCGCACGAGGCCTTGAAGCGCGCGCGCAAATGACTCGGACTGATGCCGAGCGCGCGCGCGATCTCCTTGATCCCCGGATAGACGCCGCCGCGCTGCGCCAGTTGATTGACCCGCATCATGAGACCGGTGGCCGGGGCCACCGTCTTGGGCGCGGGATGGGTGAAGGACTTGAGCCGACGCAACCGCGCCAACAGGAGCGCGAGCAACAGGACGGGGAGTTCGGCGGTGCTCTCGGTTTCGTAGGCCGCCACCAACTCCGCCGCGAGCACCCGCAGCGGGGGGGTCATCTCAAACGGCCGGTAGCGCAGCGCAGCCATGGCGTCCGCCTCGGCGAGTTCGAAGGTCACGAACAGCCACGAGAGTTCCTCCCGATCCGGCTTGGTGTAGTGGTGGAACTGAAAAGGGAGCACGAGCAGGCCTTCGCCGGCGCGCAGGCGAATCGTCTGATCATCCACGCAGACGGTCACCGCGGTGCGCAGGGCGTAGATCAGCACAAAGCGATGGTGCAGCGCACGACCGCGGCGCGGCCGGTTGAGGTCTTGGGCCGACGTCCGCTGGAAACACACAATGTTGTCCGGCAACAGCAGGGTCGTGGCGGGCCGACCGAGCAATTGATGCAGCGGTTGAGGAAGGCGGGAAACGAGCTGATTGAGATTGCTGGATTGCGGGGCTGGCATTTTCGTCAAAAACATCGTCGTTTCTGCTGCTTGTCGAGCGAAGCGCCAGACTTATCCTGTTGGAAGGCTCAGCTGGTGTTGTGCCGATGCCCTTTTAACCCATGGACTTTCTCCCCCTCCTCGAACGCTCCCATTTTGAGCGCACGCCGCTTTCGGTCTTTTCCGACAGCCGGGAAGCCTCCCTGGCCGTCGCAGCAGAGATGGCCGCGCTGATCCGGCGTCGGCAGAAAGAGGGGCGTCCGTGCGTGCTCGGTTTGGCGACGGGTTCGACGCCGGTGAGCGTCTATGCCGAACTGGTGCGCCTGCATCGTGAGGAAGGCCTGAGCTTTGCCAACGTCACCACGTTCAACCTCGACGAATACTACCCGCTGCCCCCGGAGCACCCGCAGAGCTACCGGGGATTCATGCGCACGCATCTGTTTGATCACGTCGATCTCGACCCGGTGCGCACCCACGTGCCTTCGGGGACCGTGGCGAAAGCCGAGGTCGATGGGCAATGTGCCGCCTACGAAGCGGCGATTCGGGCGGCGGGCGGAATTGATTTCCAGATTCTCGGCATCGGCCGCACCGGCCACATCGGATTCAATGAACCGGGCAGTCCGCGCCACTCGCTCACCCGGTTGGTGGTGCTTGATCCGCTCACGCGACGTGATGCGGCGGGGGATTTTGGCGGCGACGCCGCCACCCCGCGCCACGCGATCACCATGGGCGTGCGCTCGATCCTCGACGCTCGTCGAATCGTGCTGATGGCCTGGGGTCAGCACAAGGCCGACATTGTGCGCGACGCCGTGGAAGGTGAGGTCACGTCGCATCTCACGGCGTCATTCTTGCAGGAGCACGCGGACGCGACCTACGTCGTCGATGCGGCGGCCGCCGGCTCGCTCACCCGCTACCGCACTCCCTGGCTGCTGGGCGCGCTGGAGGAGCAGGGTCTCGCGTGGGACGAACGCATGACGCGACGCGCCATCCTCTGGCTTTCCCAATTGCGGCAGAAGGCCATTCTCAAGCTCACTGACGACGACTTCAACGAAGCCGGCTTGCAGGACCTGTTGCGCGCCCATGGTTCGGCTTACGAGGCGAACCTCGTTGGGTTTTACCAGATGCAGCACACGATCACGGGTTGGCCCGGGGGTCGCGATCCCGCACGCGCCAAACCCGGGGACGCCCCGGTGCGGCCCTTGCGCGCGTCGTCGTCGAACGTGTTCCCCAAGCGCGTGCTCGTGCTTTCGCCCCATCCGGACGACGACGTCATTTCCATGGGCGGAACGCTGTGCCGACTCGT
>JAUXOH010000069.1 GCA_030682505.1 Candidatus Didemnitutus sp.
GATTGATGTAACCAGCAAACACGGCGAAGGCTCGCGCTTCCGCTTTAACATTCAAACGGTGGCCGCGAAGCCCGTGGGCAGCCACAAACCGCGACAGTTCCCCGAACTCGTCGTCCTCGCCGTCGACGATCACCTGATCAATCGCCGCGCTCTTCGGATCGCGCTCGACCACTGGCATTGCCGTTCGATGATCGCGTCCAACTCAGCCGAGGCCTTGGAAAAGGCGCGCGCGCTCAAGCCTGCCCTCGCGATCATCGATCATGATCTCGCCGGTGAGTCGGGGGAAAAATTGGTCGAGGAGTTGCGCCAACTGCATCCCGAACTGCTCGTCGTTTTTCTCACCGACGCCGCCGAAGGCGTGCGGCGGGGCGAGACAACCGAACACGCGTTCGTGCAATTGCCAAAACCCATTCAGCCTGCGGTTCTCGGCGAATGCGTCACCCGGTTGCTGTCCGGGACCGCCCTCTCCACGGCGCCCAAACCAGAGGCGCAGCCGACTGCTCCCTTGGCCGAGGCCGTGCCGCTCGATATTCTGCTCGTGGAGGACAATGCGGTGAACCAAAAGGTGGCCCTGCACCTCTTGAACCGGTTGGGGTATCGCGCCGATGCGGTCGGTAACGGCTTGGAAGCCGTGAGCGCACTCAAACAGCGCGACTATGATTTAGTCTTCATGGATGTGCAGATGCCCGAAATGGATGGCTTCGCCGCCACGCGGGAGATTCGCGCCAAGTTGCCGAAGTCACGCCAACCCAAGATCGTTGCCCTCACCGCCAACGCCGTGCAAGGCGACCGGGAGCACTGCCTCACGGCAGGCATGGATGACTATGTGGCTAAGCCGGTGAAGCTGGAAGGCCTGCGGGCTGTGATCGTGAAGCATTTCAAGCCGTAGAGTCGAGGTTGCGGCGCTTCCGGAGGCGGGTCGATCAGAGCCAGCGCATCATTTCGCGGATTTCGTCCTGCCGCCCGGCGTCCGCCGCAAGGTTGACCAGTTCCAACGGATCGCGCGCCAAATCGAAAAACAACCAAGGAACCGCGCGCCCCGCGGCATCGCGCGTGAGCACGAGTTTGTGTTGCGCGCTGCGGAAGCCATACCACGCCTGCGGGCATTGCAACGCGATCTCCGTCGCACTGGGCATGCTGATGAGCGCGCTGTCGTGTTTGCAGTGCCACTCCCCTCCTTGCGCCCAAGCGATCGTCATGTGGGACAAGTCAACCAAACTCACGGGCTGCTGATCGATCCGCCCCGGGCCCTTTCCCGGCAAATGCTTGATCAGCAGGGGAACCCGGATGGATTCCTCGTAGGGCCAGGCCTTCCGAAAGAGACCGTGGCTGCCATGCATGTCTCCGTGGACCGAAGTGAAAACAACGATGGTTTGCATGAGGTCGATCTCGGCAAGCAACCGCCCGATGGCGCGGTCCGTCGCCTCAATGTGCGCATAGTAGCCCGCCAATTCCGCTCGCGCCTGCTTTTCGACGTCGCCTCCGGTCGGAACGTTGCCGCGCAAGGCCAAGCCGGCCGGTTCCGGCGCCTGCACATGCGGCGTCGGAGCGTGATAAGGGGGATGCGGGGATTCCAGACTGACCACGGCAAAGAACGGACTGCTGCCCGCCACGCGGTGTTCTTCCTGCTCGCGACACCATTCGCCGGCCCGTTGCGCCAACACGTCGGCTTGATAGCCCTTGAAATGCCTCGGCTCATCCAAGCGCGTGCCGTGCAGCCAAGGATCGTTGAGCAGGAAGCCGCCCTCGAAACCCTCCCAAAACGCGAACCCACCGCGCTGCTCCGGCCACACCCTCTGCCGGGCGTGAGCTTCACCCACGAAGGGCACGCTGCGGTCGCGCTGGCTCAGGTGCCACTTGCCGAACCACGCCGTCGCATAACCCAGATCATTGAGGGCATGCGCCACCGTGCGTGTGCCGGGGCGCAAGGCGTCCCAGTAACCAGACACCCCGTTCTCCGGACACAATTTCCCGGTGAGCAAAGCCGCCCGGGCCTGGGGCCCAAGGGGATGAGGCGTCACGGCCTGGGCAAAACTCACCGCCTCACTTGCCAGACCATCCACCCAGGGAGTGCGCGCCTGAACATCGCCCGCGTAGCCGCAGGCTTGGGCCCGCCACTGCGTGGTCACGATCCAGAGAATGTTCGGCTGCAGTCCCACGCGGGCATCACGGCAAAAAAGCCCTTCCTCCGCGAGCCTGCCGTGAACTCGCTGATCGAATTCGCTCCGAGAAGCTCAACGGAGGCCGGGCCGTGATTCCCCAAATGCCCGCGAAATAGCTGGCACCGGATCGAGAAACGCTTTGCCACCGGAAGCGGTCCAAACAATCGTCCGGTCCATGCGAATGCGTGTCATTACCACCGGGGGAACCATCGACAAGGTCTATTTTGATGCCGCCAGTACCTACGAGGTGGGCGAATCACAGGTCGGCCCGGTTTTACGCGAGTCAAACGTCACCTTCGACTTTGTCGTCGAATCCGTGATGCAAAAAGACAGCCTCGCGATGACCGATGAAGACCGCGTGTTGATCCGCTCGCGCGTCGAAGCATCGTCCGAAAAACACATTCTCATCACTCATGGCACGGACACCATGACCCAGACCGCGGCTCAGCTGGAAGGGTTTGCCGACAAGGTCATCATTCTCACTGGTTCCATGCAACCGGCCCGTTTTCGCAACAGCGACGCGGTCTTCAATCTGGGCTGCGCAATTGGGGCACTGCAAACCTCGGCACCCGGCGTCTACATTGCCATGAACGGCATCGTTTCTCCTGCCGGTTCGGTAAAGAAGAACCGGGCCGCCAGTCGTTTTGAACCTAAAGCGTAGGCCCGACGATTTCCTGCCAAGGCCTAGGTCAGTCGGTCCCATCGGGGTCGTCCGCCGACCCGAACTCTGGATGCACAGTCGGCGACGGAAAATCGCGTAGGTTGGCTGTTGTCAATAAGCTGCAAGCCTCAGGAATCGTTGGGATTCCCGGCCTTTTAACCTGTTCTACCCTAAAGTTTTCCGGCGCCGAACCGAATGACAAGGGAGCCGGTTGTCACCCCGGTTCGAATGTCATTTTTCCATCGCATCACATCACCGGCTATTTGGGAGCAGAATAACCTCTCTTGAGCATGGGTGGATCAGCACCAGTCGCCGCGTCCATTTTTGTCCAACGCATCGTCATCGGTGTCGGCGATATGGCGGTGTCCAACAATACCCAATTGATTCTGAGCACTTATGCGCTCGGCTCGTGCATCGCCGTGGTGGCCTACGACGCAGCCGTGAAAGCCGGTGGTATTTTGCATCTGATGCTGCCCGAGTCTGCCATCTCACCAGAGAAGGCACGAAACCAGCCGGCCATGTTTGCCGATACCGGCCTGCCCTCCTTCTTGAATCTCCTGCACGGCCTTCGGGCCGACCGTTCGCGTCTCCGTATTTTTGTGACTGGCGGAGCAAGCATGCTTGGCGGCAACGACCCGTTTCGCATTGGAGGGCGCAATACGGACGCCACCCTTTGCTTTCTTGCAACCCATGGCTACACGGTCCTGCGCACCGAAACGGGAGGCTCGATCAATCGCACCGTGCATCTCGAACTGAGCAGCGGCGGTGTGTCCCTCAAGTCACCGGGCGCAAACGTGGAGCAGTCGCTCGCAAAGTGAGTCAGCCGGTTCAGTCCGGGATCCCGTTGATGCTCCGATATCACGGGCGCGAATAGAAATCACCGACCCGCGGATCGCCGCAGCTAATTTTTAGGACCCCGAGCTGATTTGCCGTGGCCTTGGCGGTAATCGGCACTCAACGTCGCTGGCGTCTTCTGCTCTATGCACATTCCCTCTTCCATTTCCGCCCTGCTCGGCCGCACAGGTGAGCTCGCCGCCCTGCTCGAACAGTGGTGCAACGTGAATTCCGGTTCCGGCCACGCCGCCGGTCTCGAACGCATGCGCATCGTGCTGCACGCGGAATTTTCCCGCAGTTTTCCCGCCGCCGCAATCGATGAGCCCACCACCGATGCCCCCGGCTTCAATCCCTCCGGCACCAAGGCCCTGAGGCTGCGCATGCGCCCCACCGCCCCGGTGCAAGTGTTGTTCAGCGGGCATTACGACACGGTCTACGAGAGCGACGATCCCTTTCAAATCTGTCGCTGGACCGACGCCGATACGCTCAATGGCCCAGGCGGCGCCGACATGAAGGGCGGCTTGGTGACCATGCTCGCCGCGCTGCA
>JAUXOH010000079.1 GCA_030682505.1 Candidatus Didemnitutus sp.
CCTCCGCACGTTCGCCGCCTCGTCGTGCTCGGCTACGTGGCGCTGGCCATTGTGCTGGCGATTTTTTGGCAACAGCTCAAGTGGCGGGATCCATTCCTCACGGTGGCGAGTCTCGCGACGCTGGCCCTCGGGATCTGGCCGATGCTGCGCTGGCTCCAACGCAACGATGCCTCCTATCCGATCATCGAGCTGCTCCTCCTCACCACGATTCCTTTCTATGCGTTGCCCCTGCTGACCGGGCATGAGGAGTTGCGCGATTATCCGGAGGAGATTCTCCTCAAAGCCTGTCTGGTGGTGGTCTTTTTTCAGCTGGCCGGCATCGTGGGAAGCAATTTCGCCGCGCGGGGGTATCGCCCGGTCCGACGAATCTCTCCCCCGTGGTGGATCACCGAACTGCTGCCGGAGTCCAAGATGCAGTTCACCGCCTACACGGCGTTGCTCAACACGGGATGGCTCCTTCTTTCCCGTTTCAGCACCGACATTCCGCCCGAGCTGTATGGCACTTTGCGAGCCGTCTTCTTTGGCATCGGCATCATCAGTATTTTCATTCAAGGACGCCTCTGGGGCGGCGGTCAACTGAAGCCGGCGTTCAAGGTCCTGCTCTGGGTGAATCTGAGTTGCCAATTGCTCCTGATTTTCACCTCCCTGCTGCTGATCACCGGAATGAGTCTGCTGCTGACGCTGGGGGTGGGATATTTCTCGGTGGCCCGGCGCGTGCCCTGGCTGCCCCTTGCCCTTCTTCTGCCGGTCATCGCCGTGCTCCACAACGGCAAGAGTGCCATGCGCATTCTCTATTGGGAACAGGGCGAACCAGCTCCCGGCTTGGTCGATTTTCCGGACTACTTTACCCGCTGGGTTGAACTCGGCTTGGCCCCTCCGCCCACCCAAGAAGCCGACGAAGAGAAAGCACTCACCTACGGCTTGATGCGGCGCGCGTCCCTCTTTCAAATCGTGTGCATCGCGATCGACACCATCCCGGATCATTCGCCGTTTCTCAGCGGTCGCTCCTACGGCATCCTGCTCCCCCAAGTCGTCCCGCGCTTTCTTTGGCCCAACAAGCCGAGCCCGCACGAAAGCATCAAGCTGCTGTCGGTGCATCTGGGGATCTTGAGCGCAGAACAGACGGAGACGACCAGCATTGGCTTCGGGATGTTGACGGAGGCCTATGCGAACTTTGGTTACGTCAGTGTGGTCGCGCTCGGACTCACGTTCGGTTGGATTCTCCGGCGTTTGGCGGTGAGCACCGTGGAGTGCGCCACGCTTTCTCCTGCGGGGTTGTTGCGCATTCTCGTGTTGATCTGGTGCCTGAGCGCCGAGGTCACCCTCGCGATTTGGTTTTCTTCCCTTTACCAAGCCTGTGTGGCCATCGGAGTGCCCTTGCTGGCTTGGCGCTCCTTTTTCCGCGACTAGCCGCCGATCCTCCCGCATGAAGATTTCAATCATCAACGGTTTCTTCTTGCCGGTGCCACCGTTGGGGGGCGGATCGACCGAGAAATCATGGTTTCATCTCGCCCGTGAATTCGCGGGTCGCGGTCATGAAGTCGTGAGTTTTTCCCGTCGCTGGAGCTGTTTGCCCAACGAGGAAAAAGCCGAAGGGGTCGTGCACCGGCGCCTGCCGGGCTTTGATCACAAGCGCCAGCTCTGGCGGAACTTGCTGTGCGACTTCGTCTGGAGTTGGCGCGTCTATCGGCAACTCCCGGCGGCGGACATCGTCATTTGCAATGCCGTCACCCTCCCCATGTGGCTCGGTCGGTGGCGACCCCGGGCCGGCAAGGTCGTCGTGATGACCGGTCGCATGCCCAAAGGCCAATATCGTCGCTATTCGCATCTCGCCCGGATTTTGGCCCCGAGTTTATTTGTGCAAGAGCGACTGCTGCAGGAAAATCCTCTCCTCGCGCCCAACATTCGCATCACGGGATACCCGATTCATTGGTCGCTCTTGTCCACTCCCCAACCCGTGCCCGCTTTCCTTCCTCCCCGCGGCAGCGCGGATGAAGTCACGCTCGGCTTCACCGGTCGGATTAACGCCGAGAAAGGCCTGCTGTTGTTGGCGGAAGCCCTTCAGCTCCTGAGTCAGGCTCCCGATCTGCCGCCTTGGCGACTCCTGCTCTGCGGCCCGTCTGACATTCAGCGCGGTGGCTCCGGCAGCGCCTTCCGCGCGCGCTTGATGAACCGTCTGTCGGAAGCCGTCGGCAATACGCGCGTGCACCTGCTCGATCCGCAATTCAACGAACAAACCCTCGCTGCGGTCTACCAACGCATGGACATTTTCTGTTATCCCAGTCTGGCCGAAGACGGTGAGACCTTCGGTGTCGCGGTCGCCGAAGCCATGGCGGCGGGCGCCGTGCCGGTGGTTTCCAACCTCACGTGTTTCCGCGATTTTGTGCGCGCCGGCGAAAACGGCAAAGTGTTCGATCACACGGCGGGCGATGCCGCGATCCAACTCGCCCGCGCCTTGGAGTCGCTGGTGCGCGACACCGCGGAGCGAAAACGACTGGCGAGCGCGGCTTGCGCTTCCGTCCAACGCTACGATTTTCCCGTCTTTGCCGGATCGCTGCTCGCCGACTTCGCGACTTTGGCGGGCATTGACGCCCCACCCCCCTCTGCTTTGATCCCCACGCCCCCATGACCGACGATGCTCCCTTCTTGGGTCGCAATTGCACGACGCCCTACCCGCGCACCGAAGTGTTGCGCCGCTGGCTCTGGCTCCTCGTGCAGTCCACGCTCTTCCGCTGGAGCCCTCGTCCCTGCCACGCTTTCCGGGCCTGGCTCCTGTGGATCTTCGGCGCCGACATTACCGCCCTGTCCCAGGTGGTGATTTTTCCGACGGCGAAGATTACCTTTCCCTGGCGGCTGTTCCTCGCGCCGCGCTCGATGGTCGGTCCCTACGTGACGCTCTACAACCTCGGCCCCATCCGCCTCGAATTTGGAGCCAACCTCAGTCAAAATTGCCACCTGTGCGCGGGCACCCACGATTTCGCCCGCTGGGAGATGCCGCTGGTCACGAAACCCATTGTGATCGCGCGGAACGCCTGGCTCGGTGCCGACGTGTTTGTCGGTCCGGGGGTCACGGTCGGTGAACTCTGCGTCGTGGGAGCGCGGTCGGTGGTCGTGAAGGACCTGCCCGAGCGGACCATCTGCGCCGGCAACCCGTGCCGACCGCTCAAGCCCCGGCCAGACCCCCGTTGATTCACCACGACGACACAACGATGAAGCCCATCTCTTCCCTTCCGGCTGAGATCGAATCGGTAGCATCGGCCGCCATCGAATGTGCCTTTAAAGTTCACCGGCAGCTGGGCCCGGGATTGCTGGAGTCAGTTTACGAGACTTGTTTGCTGCATGAGCTGAAGAAGTCCGGCCTGCCGTTTGAAAATCAGAAGGTTCTCCCCATCACCTACGATGGTCTGAAATTGGAAGCCGGCCTGCGGCTGGATGTCGTGGTGCAGAAACAGGTCATCCTGGAGATCAAGGCGGTGGAAGCAGTGCTGCCGGTTCATCTGGCACAATTGCTGACTTATTTGAAACTGACCGGCTTGCGTCTCGGACTGCTCATCAATTTCAACACGGTGTTGCTCAAAGACGGTCTCAGGCGGGTGGTGTTATGAGTGCGTCGTGCCGTAGTGTCGTGGTGGTTCATTCCTGATGCGCGTCTGCCATATAGTGCCCAGCCTGGAAGTTCGCCATGGTGGGCCTTCGGTTTCAGTGCGGGCGCTGGCCAACGCCATGGCCCAAACCGGGGTCGATACCACGCTGCTTTCAACTCATTCTTCAGGGGCCGGTGTCGAGCCGCCATCCGGGGACGTCGCCCGCCAACAGTCGTTCCCCCGCGTGCGGCCCCAGTGGCTTTGCCGTTCACCCCAGTTGCAGCATCACTTGCGCACAGAACCTTACGAGTGCATCCACAGTCACGCGTTGTGGTTGTTGACCCTGCGCTACGCGAAGGAGGCCGCCGGGGTGGCCGCCGCGCCGTTGGTGATATCCCCGCGCGGCATGATGAGTGGGTGGGCCTACCGTCACCGGCGCTGGCGCAAACGGCTCGCTGAACTTTTTGTGCACCCCGGTGCATTTCAGGCCGCCGCCGGGTGGCACGCCACCAGTGAGGACGAGGCGGCTGACATTCGTCAGCTCGGTTTCACGCAACCCATCTGCATCTCGCCCAACGGGGTCGAATTGCCGGACGCAACCACGCTCGACGACGCCCGCCGCGCTTGGCACG
>JAUXOH010000092.1 GCA_030682505.1 Candidatus Didemnitutus sp.
GCGCTGTAGATCACGATCACCCCGGCGCCCGCGAGCAACTTGAGCCCCGTCTTGCCGTACTTGTCCGAGTTCGTGTGGATTGAGCTTCTCCAGCGCCCACGGATCGACGCCTGACAATTGCGGGAGCCCGCGGCAAATTGAAGAGCTCGGCCGAGGGCGTCGCGACATTCCTATCCAACCGGCGCGCTGGAGGAGCATCGTCCTTCGCCATCCGGTATTTCTTCGCGGTGACGCACCCGGAGAAAAGCAGAACCGCAGCGCTCAACCAAAAGACCCGAACAACGCGACGGAGGGCTTCGGGCATGCCCTTGCATGCCGCGCCCACTTGCCTCCGCCAAGGTTTTTCTCCCCCGGATTCAGGTGGTCTCCGCGCGCCAACGCTGGCGCGCGCCGCTCAGCCGTTCGTCACCTTCAGCCCGAGAATGCCGCCGACGATCAGCACGATGCAGGCGAGCCGCGCCGCGGTCGCGGGCTCCTTGAAGAGCATGATGCCGGCGATCGCGGTGCCGACGGCGCCGATTCCCGTCCAGATCGCGTAGCTCGTGCCGAGCGGCAACACCTTCACCGCCTGCGCCAGACACCAGAAGCTGGCGAGCATGAGCACGACCGTGGTCACACTCGGCCAGAGTTTCGAAAAACCCTGCGTGTATTTCAGTCCGACCGCCCAACCAATTTCGAGCGCGCCGGCAACGATGAGCCAGATCCAAGCCATGGCATGAGTAATCAGGATTCCCCGCGGCGTTCACGATAAATCTCCCGCCGGCTCCGGGGGTGCCGGACTCTCATCCTTTCGGCGTAACGGCGCAACCCAACCCCTGCACAACGTCGCGCAACCGATGCACAGTGCCGGCGGCGATCTGGGACTACTATGACACAAACCCTCCACGCGCTGAACCGCCACCCCTCCGGCGCCGGCGCCAACCCGCCATGGTCTCCCCCCTCCGTCCGAAGCCCTTCCTCCAACCCGAATACTGCAAGGGCTGTCTGCGTTGCATCGACGCGTGCCCGAAGCACTGCATCACGCCCGGCCACGAGATCAACCCGATCACCGGCCTCGTGCCGGTCGAGCTCAACCTCGACGCCTGCAACGGCTGCACGTTGTGCATGCAGGCCTGCCCCGAACCCTTCGGCCTGCGCCCGGAAACCGAGCGCTGCGGCGCTTCCTGCGGCCCCGACGGTGATTTCGAACTCAACGACCCGGCCAAACTTTTCGGCCCGCGCCAAGTCAAGGCCGAGCCCGCGCTCGACCAGCCCGACGAGCGCATCGAGCTGCCCGCCTGCGAACCGATGGTGCTCAAGGGCAACTACGCCTCCGCCATCGGCGCGTTGCTCGGGGGTTGCCGGCACGTCTTCGGTTACCCGATCACGCCGAGCACGGAAGGCTCGGAACTCATGGCCAAGATTCTCCCCAAGCTGAACGGCTCCTTTGTCCAGGCCGTGAGCGAAACCGCCGCCGTGAACATGATGTATGGTGCCGGCGGTGGGGGCGTGCCCTGCATCACCTTCACCAGCGGTCCCGGCTTCAGCCTGATGCTGGAAGGCATCAGCTACCTGGTCGGCGCCGAACTGCCGGGCGTGTTCGTCAACATCATGCGCGGGGGTCCCGGCCTCGGCAATCTCGGGCCCGAACAGGCCGACATCGCCATGGCTTGTCGCGGCCTCGGCCACGGCAACTCGCACGCCATCGTCCTCGCTCCCGGCACTCCCCAGGAGATGCTCGATCTCGCGATGGAGTCGTTCGACCTGAGCTTCCGCTACCGCATCCCGGTCGTGATCCTCGGTGACGGCTACCTCGGCCAGATGACGGGCGTGGTCAAGCTGCCGCGCCACATGATCAAGCGCGGGATGCCGGCTTGGGCCGTCTGC
Organism: Candidatus Didemnitutus sp.; assembly: GCA_030682505.1. Classification (GTDB taxonomy): domain Bacteria; phylum Verrucomicrobiota; class Verrucomicrobiia; order Opitutales; family Opitutaceae; genus Didemnitutus. The sequence goes on from JAUXOH010000092.1 coordinate 1,867, forward strand.
GGTGATCGCGGACACCGGCACAACGTCATTTCCTCCATCCAACTCGCCGAGGTTGATCTCGAAAAACACAACGAGCACCTGAACCGCAAATACGCGCGGATCGCCGAGGCCGAGCAGCGCGCCGATCTCTACCGCTGCGCCGACGCCGACACGCTCATCATCGCCTGCAACACCCCCGCGCGCATGGCCAAGGGCGCCATCGCCGCCGCCCGCGCGGAAGGCCTCCGGGTCGGGCTGTTCCGGCCCGTCACCCTCTGGCCCTTCCCGATCAAACTCCTCGCCGACCTGCTGCCGCAAATCGACCGCATCGTCGTGGTCGAGGCCGGTCCCGGTCAGCTGGAAAACGAACTTCGCCTGGCGTTGAGTCACGCCGGCTACATGCCGCCCCACATCGAAACAGTGCGGCGTCACGGTGGTGTCCTGCCGTCCCAGGACGAAATCTTCAACCAGCTCCTCGCGGGCCGGGAGGTGGTGTCATGAGTGGCGTCTTCTACGATCAATTCGAACGGCATGCCGGCGGCGTCGGGCTCAAGGGCCAGAGCACGCACTATTGTCCCGGCTGCGGCCACGGCGTCGTCCATCGCGACATCGCCGAGATCATCGAGAGTCTCGGCGCGCAGGATCGCACCATCTTCATCAGCCCCGTCGGCTGTTCGGTGTTCGCCTATTACTACTTCGACGTCGGCAACTCCCAGGCGGCCCACGGGCGCGCCCCCGTCGTCGGTCTCGGCCACAAGCTCGCGAATCCCGACTCACTCGTCATCTCCTATCAAGGGGACGGCGATCTCGCGTCCATCGGCCTCGCCGAAACGATCTCCGTCGCCCAGATGGGTCTGCCGCTCACGGTCATCTTCATCAACAATGCCATCTACGGCATGACCGGCGGCCAGCTCGCCCCGACCTCCCTCGTCGGCCAACGCACGGCCACCAGTCCGGAAGGCCGCACCCGCTCCATGGGCCAGCCGCTCAAGATGGCGGAACTCATCGCGCAACTCGACGGCCCGATCTACGTGGAACGAGTCGCCCTCTACGACGCGAAGAACCGCGTCAAGGCGCGCAAGGCGATCAAGAAGGCGCTCACGCTCCAACAGGAACGCCGCGGCTACTCGTTCATCGAAGTCCTCTCCGAATGCCCCACCCACCTCAAGCTGTCGCCCGTCGACGCCGAGAAATGGGTGAAGGAGAACATGGAGCCGATCTTCCCGCTCGGGGTGAAAAAGGACGTCGTCACCGAGCCTTGGTTCACCGGCCCGTGTCCGTCGTTCGAACCCGAGGCCGTGCTGGGTCTCAGCGGAGCCGAACCCGCCCGCGCCAATCGCGAACGCGCGGCCTGGCCCGCGCACCTCGCCAAGCGCGATCTCAGCTTCAAGTTCGCCGGCTCCGGCGGCGACGGTGCCCAAACCGCCGCCCTCCTGCTCGTGCGCGCCGCCATCGAACTCGGTTACGACGCCACGCACATTCCCGCCTACGGACCCGAGAGCCGCGGCGGCACTTCCTACGCCGATGTGCACATCGCCGCTGACGAAGTGCTCAATCCCGCCGCCGCCCAACCCGACGTGCTCGTCGCCTTCAACGCCCCCAGCCTCGCCAAGTTCGCGTCGCAGGTCATCGAGGGCGGCACCATCATCTACGACAGCACCCTCATTCCGAAGCCGCCGCAAAACCTCCCTCCGGGACGCACGGTGTTGGCCGTGCCCTTCACCCAGATCGCCTCCGATCTCGGCAAGCCCATGGTGAAAAACGTCGTCGCGCTCGGCACGTTGCAGGCCTTCACCCGCATTCTCCCCGGCGAGGCGCTCATGGACACGCTCGCCCATGTGCTGAAGGACAAGGCCTCCGTGCTGCCCTTGAATCGCGCGGCCTTCGCCGCCGGCCAAGCCTCTGTCGAACCCGTCCTGACATGAGCCCCCGCTCGACCCCTTCCGCCGCCGGAGCCAAGCGCAACGGCGCGTTGCCGGCGGTCGCGCACCGCCCCTTTGTCAGCGAAGCGGAAGCCTACGACCTGCTCGGCCAAGCCGACCTGATGCCGCCGCGTCATGGCATCTCCGGTGGCTTCCTGCCCTTCCAGCCGGGCGAACCGGTCGTGTTGAAAGGCCTCGGCTACGAGGTCTGGCACAAGTCCGAACTCGGCGCGGTGCGCTTCATCGATTTCGACGCCGCGCAGATCGCCACCGAAGCCGCCGGCATGCGCGCCCGCATCGAAGCCGCCGGCCACGAATGGCTCGACGGCCTCGTCTGCGAACGGATTCTCCTCCAGCGCAACGGCGACCTGCCCTCCGAGGGTTTCGCCTCCCTCTCGCGCACCGACGCGGGCTGGGTCGCCCTCTTCGGCTTCGGCGGCCTGCAAGCCGACGCCCTCGCCGAACTCGCCCCCGTCTGCCGCTGGCCGCTGGCGGTCATGACCCCGGACGAAGCGCTGGTCGAACTCGAAGCCCATTTGCTCGGCCGCATCTGGCTCGGCCGGTTGCGCGCCACGCGACCGCTCACCACGCCGGAGAACCTGCGCCAGTTCCTCAACGGTCTCTGGCAACTGGCCGCGATCGCCGAATCCGAGGGGCTCTCGCTGCTCGAGATGAACCCGGTGGCGCTCGACACCCAGGGCACGCCGCGTCCGCTCGACGCCGTCGGTCGCCGGGCCCCGCACGCCCCCGATCGTCTGCCTCCCCTCGACGATTTCCTCGAAGCCCTGCGCACGCCGCAGCGCATCGCCCTCGCCGGTGTCTCCGCCAAGGTCGGCGGTGTCGGCCGCACCATCCTCGACAATCTCCGCCGCTACCCGCTGCCGAAGGGCGACCTCGTGCTCATCAAACCGGGTCAGGACCGCTTCCTGGAACTGCCGTGCCTGCCGGATGTGGGTGCCCTGCTGGCGGCGCCGGTGGACCTGCTGCTGCTCGCCCTGCCCGCGGTGGCGGCGGCCGACGTGCTCACGACCCTGATCCAACAAGGCGGCGGCGCCACGTGTGTCGGACTCGTGGCCGGTGGCATTGGCGACGGCGCCGACACCACGGGCCTCGGCGAAAAACTGAAACAGCTGCTCCACGACACGCGCGCCGCCGGTCGTTGGACACCCGCGATTCTCGGGCCCAATTTCCTCGGCCACTGGGTCCCCGCGGCCTTGCTCGACACCTCCTTCATTCCCACCGCCAAACTCGCCGCGCCGGCCACGACCGGGGGAAAATTGACACTCCTGAGCCAGAGCGGGGCGTTCTTGCTCTGCCGTCGTTCCCGCCAACCGGAGTTGCCCTTCGGACTCGGCGTCGCGCTCGGCAATCAAATGGACGTCGCCCTCGGTGACGTGCTGGCTGCGCTCTCCCACGAAATCGATCCCGGTCCGGTGGCGTGCTACGTCGAAGGATTTGGTCCCGGACAACTCGCCCCGTTTGCCCGGTCGGCTCGCGTGATGCACCGCCTCGGGGCACACGTGATTTTGCATCGGGCCGGACGCACTGTCGCGGGTCAGGCCGCGGCCGCGAGCCACACCGGCGCCATGGCGGGCGACCTCGAGCTCGAGCGCTCCTTGCTCGAACGCAGCGGCGTGCACTTCACCGAAACCATTGCCGAATTCGACGCCACGCTCGCGTGGCTCAGCGCTTACCCGCAACTGGCGAAAGGACCGGTCGCGTTGCTGACCAATGCCGGCTTCGAAAGCGTCAACGGCAGTGATCTCTTTGGTCCGGACCTGGCGGCCGCGGAACTGTCTCCCAAGGCGACCAAGAGTCTTTCCCTCGTGCTGGAGAGTCATTCTCTCGACGGTCTGGTCGCTCCGCGTCTGCCGCTCGACCTCACGCCGATGGCGGAGGAAGCCGCCTACCTCGATGCGGCGAAGGTCTTGTTGCCCGAATGCGCGGTGCTGGTGGTGGGGCTCGTGCCCTTCACCCGCAACCTCGGCACCGAGGGCGTCGCCGCGCAGGGCTTTGCCACCAAGCTCGCGGCCCTCGCGCGCGCCCAGAAGAAGCCCCTCGCCGTCGTCATCGACGCCGGTCCCGCCTACGGGGAATACCGCGCGGCCTTCGTGCAGGCCGGGGTGCCCACCTTCGACCGCATCGAAAACGCCCTGCTCGGTCTCCGCGTGCTTTGACGCGGGCGACCCACCTTACTTCGCGAGAAACTTCGCCGCCGCGGCTTCGTCGACCAGCCACACGACGTTCTGACTGCAGGCCTTGAGCGTCTGCGCCGGAA
>JAUXOH010000217.1 GCA_030682505.1 Candidatus Didemnitutus sp.
CGGCCGTCCGGAGCTGGGAGGTCGCCCCAAATTGCGCGCTCGTTTGTTCCAAGAAAAACGCCCCTTCGAAAAGGGGCGTCTTGACACAACTACCACACAGAAAGGATCAGGCTTCGGGACCGTGGCTCGCGACGTAGTTGCGGATGCCTTTGGCGCGATCTTCCGCGCGGGTTTCCTGCTCAATCTCGTCGAGGGTCCGCTGCTTGTTGTGCTTCTGCATTTGCCGGCGGATTTTCGAAAGCGCGAGATACTCGAGTTGCCGAATGCGTTCGCGCGTCACCTTGAATTTCTTGCCGACTTCCTCGAGCGTGAGCTCGTTTTCGCCATCGAGGCCGAAGCGCATCTTGATGATGCTGGCCTCGCGCGGCTCCAGAGCATTGACCATGTCATGCAGGTCCTCCCGCAGGTTGCGTTCACCGAGTTCAGCGTCGGGCGCGACGGAGTTTTCATCGCCGACCAAATCGCCCAAGGTGGCCGCGTCACTGTCTTCGCCGACCGGGGCATCGAGCGAGGCCGGACGCACGCTGACGGTCTTGAGCAGCGCGATCTTGTTCACCGGGATCTGCAACTCGTAGGCGAGCTCCTCGTTGGTGGGTTCGCGATCAAACTCATCCGTGAGTTTGGCGATCATCTTGCGCATGCGGGAAATCTTGTCGACGAGATGCACCGGCAGGCGGATCGTCTTGGATTGGTTGGCGAGGGCACGCTTCATCGACTGCTTGATCCACCACGCTGCGTAGGTGGAGAGCTTGCCGCCCTTGGCGGGGTCGAAGCGCTCTACGGCCTTGATCAGACCCAGGTTGCCTTCGCTGATCAGGTCCATCAGGGGCAGTCCCATTTCCTTGTAGTCATAGGCAATTTTCACCACCAAGCGCAGATTCGCCGAGATCATGTGGTCGCGGGCTGCCTTGTCGCCGCGCTTGATGCGCGCGGCCAGTTTGATCTCTTCCTCGACAGTGAGGAGGGCCGTCCGGCGGATTTCGTTGAGATAGAGTTGGAGATTGGAACGATCGTCGCGGCGATCGACGGGCGAGGCCTTGTCAAATTCGGAAGTGGCCGGCGTGACGACCGCCAAGATCGCCGGACGACTCGCCGGTGCTTCGTCCATTGACGTCGGCTTCACTGAGACGGCGCGAGAACCGGCCAGGGCTTTCGGCGTGGGTGCAGCGCGGGATACTTTCTTGAGTGTCGGCATGGCGAGGAGTGGGTGGGACACGGTGGGCATTTCCATCTGTTCCTGCATATAGGATGCCGAAACGGATCAGAATATTCCCAACACTTCCTCGTTGACCCGAAATCCGCCCGTCTGTTCCGAAAGAGAACCGACTCAGCTACAGTTTCTCCGCGAGGCCAATGGCCTTGAACAACGCAGAAGCCTTGTTGATCGTTTCTTGATATTCAGCTGCCGGGGATGAATCAGCAACGATCCCGGCACCCGCTTGCACGTGCACGTGGCCATCTTTAACCAGTGCGGTGCGAAGGGTTATGCAGGAATCCAAGTTTCCGTTGTAACTGAAGTATCCCAAGGCTCCGGCGTAACTGCCGCGCCGGGTTCCTTCCATCTGAGCGATGAGTTGCATCGCGCGCACTTTCGGAGCCCCGCTCACCGTGCCAGCGGGAAAGGTTGCCCGCATCAGGTCGAAGGCGGAGCGTTTTGGCGCAAGTTGTCCCTCCACCTGTGACACAATGTGCATCACGTGCGAGTAGCGCTCGATGGTCATAAACTCCCGCACGTTGATCGAACCAAATTCGCAGACCCGTCCGATGTCGTTCCGCGCCAGATCAACGAGCATCAGGTGTTCGGCCTTTTCCTTCTCGTCGGCCAGCAGCTCGGCGGCGAGGGCGTCGTCCTCGGCGGGGGTATCCCCGCGGGGGCGAGTGCCGGCGATCGGCCGAATTTCCGCGCGTTGGCCCGTGAGGCGGACGTGCACTTCCGGCGATGCACCCACGAGCGCAAAATCGCCCGTCTCCAAAATGAACATATACGGCGAAGGATTCACCGTGCGGAGCGCCCGATAGAGATCGAGTGGGCTGCGGGCAAACGGGCCGCTGAAACGTTGCGAGAGTACGATCTGGAACACGTCGCCGGCGCGGATGAATTCCTGGGCATCCGCGACCAATTTCTCAAAGGCGGCGCGGGTGAAGTTGCCCGTGGGCACTTGGCTGGGCGCCGCGGGCACAAAGGCCGCCGGGGCCAAGGGGCAGGGCTGTCGGAGTGCGGCGCCGAGACGTTCGAGTTCGATCAACGCCTGATCGTAGGCGAGATGGGGATCCGGGCCGACATGGGCGTTGACGATGAGGCGAAGCGTTTGGCGGGCGCGATCAAAGGCGACCAGCGAATCACAGAGCATGAACCACAGGGCCGGCACCGCGAGCTCGTCGCGCGCGGCGAGGGGCACCGTGGGCTCGGCGCTGTGCACGTATTCGTAGCCGAGGTAGCCGACGGCACCGCCGGTAAAGGGCGGCATGCCCGGCAACTCGACGGGCCGGTAGCGAGCCATCTCTTCCTCCAATTCCTTCAACGGGTCACCGTCGCCGGCGCGGGCGGTGATGATTTTGCGCGGGTTGCAGCCGACAAAACTGTAGCGGGAGGCGCGTTCGCCGCCCTCGACCGACTCGAGCAGGAACGCCGGTCCCTTGACCCGCAGCTTGGAAAACGCCGAGACCGGCGTCTCCAAATCAGCCAGCAACTCCGCCGAGACGGGAATGACATTGCCGCGCTGGGCGCAATCGAGAAAGGCTTCTCGCGATGGGGTGACGTGCATGCTCACTCGACCGTTACCGACTTCGCCAGGTTGCGGGGCTTGTCCACATCGCGCTCGAGTTCGACCGCAATGTAATAGCTCAACAATTGGACCGGAATTGTCGCCACGATGGGCAACACGGCTTCGTGGCACTCCGGAATCGTGATCAATTCATCCGCCAAGCCCTCGGGCAATTCGCAGGATTCCGTCGCGATCGCGATGACCTTGCCTTTGCGGGCCTTGATTTCCTGCATCGAATTGACGACTTTGTGGAACATCTCGCCGGAGGACACAAAGAAGAGCGCGGGGCAGTCCTCGCAGATCAACGCGATCGGGCCGTGTTTCATTTCCGCGGCGGGATAGCCCTCGGCATGGATGTAGGAGATCTCCTTCAACTTCAGCGCCCCCTCGAGGGCGATGGGGAAGAGCGAGAGGCGGCCGAGGAAAAGCATGTCGCGATACTTCGCGTAACGCTTGGCGATGCCCTTGATGTGGTCGGCTTGCTTGAGCACCGCGCGCACGTGGTCGGGGGCACCTTTCAAGGCCTGCACAAACTGCACCCCGTCGCTGAAGCTCATGTCGCGCATGCGGGCGATATAGAGCGCCAGCATCGCGCCGATGATCAGTTGCGACGTGAAGGCTTTGGTCGACGCGACGCCGATTTCCGGACCGACATGCTGGTAGATGCCGCCATCGGCTTCCCGTGCGATGGTGGAGCCCACGACATTATTGACGGCGAGAACCTTGTAGCCCTTGCGCTTGGCTTCGCGCATGGCGGCGAGGGTGTCGATTGTTTCGCCCGACTGGCTCATCACGAAGAAGAGGGTGTTGCTGAACAGCGGCATGTTCCGATAACGGAATTCGGACGCGTAGTCGCATTCCACCGGCACGCGGGCAAAGCGCTCGATCAAATGCTCGGTCACCATGCAGGCATGGAGCGCCGTTCCGCAGGCGCAAAACATGAAACGGTCCATGCTGCGGAACTCTGCTGGAGAGATGTTCAGGCCACCGAAGTTCGCCGTGCTGCCATCCTCCGAGAATCGGCCGCGCATCGCGTTCTCCAACGCAGCCGGCTGCTCGAAAATCTCCTTCTACATGAAATGGGTGTAGCCGTTCAGCTCCGCGTCCGTGATCGCCCAAGTGACCTGGTCGACGACCGGTGACACCTCACCGGCGTTGAGCGTCGTGATGGAGAAGGACTGCGGGGTGAGGTGGGCGACCTCCCCGTCGTTGAGATAGACCACACTCTGCGTGCGGCTGACGATGGCGGAGACATCGCTGGCGACGAGGCTTTCTCCATCGCCGATGCCCAGAATCAACGGGGAACCCTTGCGGGCAGTGACTAATTCACCCGGCGCATCGAGGGCCATGACGACAATGCCGTAAGTTCCCTCGACATGCAGAAGAGTCTTGCGCACCGCGATCACGAAGCGGCTCTCGTCACTGTTCACCGGCTCCTTGGCGTAGTGATAGGCAATGAGATTGCAGAGCACTTCCGTGTCGGTCTCCGAAAGAAATTGATAACCCTTGGTCAGGAGGAACTTCTTCATCGAGTTGAAATTCTCGATGACTCCGTTGTGAATCAGGGCGATTTGTCCGTCACTGCTGAGGTGGGGATGGGCGTTGGCGTCGGTCACGCCACCGTGCGTCGCCCAGCGCGTGTGGCCCATGCCGGAATTGCCGGTGAGGCGCATCCGCGCGGTTTCCTTTTCCAGGTTGGCAACCCGGCCGGCTTTCTTCGCAATCGTGAACTTGCCGTCATGCCACACGGCCACGCCGGCGGAATCATAGCCGCGATATTCCAGCCGCTTGAGTCCTTCCAGAATCAGCGGGGCTGCTTTATGTTTTCCGACGTAGCCGACGATGCCGCACATAGTTGGGTTTTAGCTGGCGATTTGAGGAGCGGCGCCAAAGATAAGCAAGGAATTAGCTTTCTCTATGGTGCCCCTCAAAAAAGTCCTTTCGGTAATCATGGGCGGTGGTCGAGGCTCAAGGCTCTACCCGCTGACCAAGGAACGTTGCAAGCCGGCGGTGCCGCTGGCGGGAAAATATCGCCTTGTCGACATTCCCATCAGCAACTGCATCAACTCCGGCTACAACCGGATCTTTGTGCTGACGCAATTTTTGACCGCGTCCCTGCACCGTCATATTCAGAAGAGTTATCATTTTGATGCGTTCAGTGGCGGATTTGTCGATATTCTGTCGGCCGAACAAACGGAAAAGAGCAGCGCCTGGTATGAGGGGACGGCCGATGCGGTGCGTCGCAATATGGTGCACTTCAACAGCCACGACCATGACCTCGTGGTGATTCTTTCGGGCGACCAGCTCTATCGGATGGAGCTGCACAAAGTCGTCGCGCAGCATCTTGCCACCGGAGCGGATGTGACCATCGCGGCCGTGGCCCTGCCGGTCTCCAAAGTCGAGGGCCTCGGGCTGATGCGCGTGGCGGACGACTTGAGCATTTCCGAATTCGTCGAGAAGCCCAAGGACCCGGCCATCATCAGCGGCTTGGCCATCAGTGAAGCGCTCGAGTCCCGGTTGCAGACCAAGAGCGGTGAGAAGCGCTGCCTCGCGTCGATGGGCATCTATGTCTTCAGCCGCGAAGTGCTCCGGCGCGCGTTGGACAACTCGATGAAGGATTTCGGCAAGGAAGTGATTCCGAGTTTGCTCGGGCAGTCCAAGCTCTCGAGTTACATCTTTGAGGGGTATTGGGAGGATATCGGAACGGTGCGCGCCTTTTTCGAGGCGAATCTGGCGCTCGCGCAACCGCTGCCGCCGTTCGATTTCTTCAATCGCCGCGCCCCGATTTACACCCACGCCCGCTATCTTCCGGCTTCGAAGATCAACAAATGCACCATTGATCATGTGGTGATCGGAGACGGGTGCATTGTGACCAACTCGACCTTGCGCCATTGTGTCATTGGCATTCGCTCGATCCTCGGGGAGAACTCCAATCTGGAGGATGTTGTGATGATGGGCGCGGACTACTACGAGAATGCCGTGGAGCTCGAGGCCTGCCGCGTGGCGGGCATTCCACCGTTTGGCATTGGCAAGAATTGCGTGATCAAGGGTGCGATCATCGACAAGAGTGCGCGCATCGGCGACAACGTCACTCTCTCAGTCGATGGCAAGGCCGACGGCGACTACGAACACGGCATCGTGATCCGCGATGGCGTCCTCTGCGTCTGCAAAGGCGGGATCATTCCTTCCGGCTTCAAGCTTTAGCCGACCGGGAAAGCCGGATCAGGATGATTCCACCGAGAATCAGGAAGAACGAGTAGAAGCTGCCGCGCGTCATTCCCAAAAGGAGGGAAGCGTCCGGTTCCCGGAACAGCTCGCCGATCATGCGCAGCGCCGCGTAGAGGATGAGATACTCGCCGGCGAGCCGGCCGGGTGCGCGCTGGACGCAGTCGGTTTTCCAGAATCGCCATTGGGCGAGGGCGAGCAGGACCAGGCCTTCGAGCACGGCGGCGTAAAGTTGCGACGGATGGCGGGGTTCAATCAGCAGCGGGTGCAGGCCTGGGCGCGCGCTCTGCGGGAAGATCACGGCCCAGGGAACCGTGCTCACCCGGCCCCAGAGTTCTCCGTTGATGAAGTTTGCGACCCGGCCGAAGAAAAAGCCAATCGAAGCGACGGAGGCGATCAGGTCGCCCAAGTGAAGGAGGGACA
>JAUXOH010000095.1 GCA_030682505.1 Candidatus Didemnitutus sp.
GGAGGTCTTGTCCGCCATGAACACGGTCTGTTCCCGCGCGGCGTCGGTGGCGCTGTTCTGCACCGCGGCCAGCTCGGGCGTGCCGCCGATCCAGCCGGTGAAGCTCTTGGTCAAAGCCGTTTGCAGGCCGGCGACATCGAGGTCGCCCGCGGCGACGAGCACGAGGTGCGCCGGGCCGTAGTGGGCGGCGTGGAAGGCGCGGAGATCCTCGAGCTTGGCGGATTCGAGAGCGGCGATGCGTTCATCGACCGTGGCGTTGCGATTCGGGTGTCCGGGGCCGTAGGCGGCGCGGCTGAACTCATCGCCGGCGCGGAAGTCGGTGTTCTCGAGTGAGCGCTTCAGCCCGCCCAGCATCTGTTGCTTGAGCCGGCCGAACTCCTCCTCGGTGAACGCGGGCTGGCGCAGTTGCTCGGCGAGGAGCGAGATGACGAGCGGCACGTCCTTCGTCAGGCAGCGGCCGTTGAACTCGACCTTGTGCGTGTTGACGCTGAAGGTGATCGAGGCGCCGACGGATTCGAGCATCGTGGTGATCTCGTTCTTGGTGTGCGCGGTCGTGCCGCGGCTGAGCATGCCGCCCACGAGGGTGGCGATCATCGGGTTGTCGGCGGGGGACTTGTTGTCGCCGGCCGGGAGGGAACCCCGGAGGAAGACGACGTTCTTGACGCCGGTCCGGTAGGCGATGACGTCCATGCCGTTGACGGAGGAGCGCTGGACGCCGGCCGCGATCTGCGCCTGGGCGACGCTCGCGAGGGCGAGGAGAGCGGTGAGGAGGAAGGTGAAGCGTTTCATGGGAGCGGGGGTTGGGAGTTTCACTTGGCGGCGCCGGGCACGATGGGCACGAACCAACCGGTGGTGCTCTGGTCGATGTTGAAATACTTGTTGGCGGCGGCCTGCACCTGCTCGGGCGTCACGGCTTGGTACTTGTCGCCGATCTGCACGAAATTCTGCCAGTCACCCACGGCGATGTCCTCGTTGATCTGGCCAGCGATGGCGAAGGAGCCGTCGCGGTTGAAGGCGAGGGCGGTGAGTTCCTTGGCGATGGCGGCGTTGACCTCGTCCGCGGTCACACCGTCGGCCTTCACCTTCTCGATTTCCTCGAGGAGGATCTTCTCCACGGCCTCGTGGGTGGCGCCGGGGGCGAGGGAAGCGAAGAAGAGGCAGAGCGAAGGATCGCGGAAGTAGCCGTTGTACGGGAAGACGCCGGTGGTCAGGCCCTTGTCGGTGAGCGCGCGGTAGAGGCGGCTGTTGGCGCCGTCGGTCAGGACGTCGGCGAGGATCTGTGTGGCGGCCCAGTCGTGGTGCAGCGCCGCGGGATTCTTGAAACCGATGGCGACGACCCCGAGTTGGCCCACGCGCTTCACGATCACGCGGCGCGGTCCGAGCTGTTCGGGCTCCTCGGTGTAGATTTCCTCGATCGGCTGCGGCGACTTTGGAATCGCGCCGTAAAATTTTTTCACCCAGGCGAGCGCCTCGGGGGTCTGGAAGTCGCCGATCAGGGTGACGGTGGCGTTGTCGGGCCAGTAGAACGTCTCGTAGAAGACGCGAAGCTTCTCGATCGAGACCTTCTCGATGTCGCTGCGGTGGCCGATCGTGCTGTGGTGGTAGGGGTGGGCGACGAAGGCGGCCTGGTAAACCTCCTTGATCAGGGACTGGATCGGGGAATTCTCGCCGCGCTCGAATTCGTTGCGCACCACGGTCATCTCCGGCCGGCGATCGCTTTCCTTCAGGTAGAGGTTCTTCATCCGGTCGGCCTCCATCTCGATCACCATGGCGAGATGCTCGCTGCCGAGCGTCTGGTAGTAGTTGGTGCGGTCGAGCCAGGTGGTGGCGTTGTAGAGCGCGCCGGTGCGTTCCAGCAGCTGGTCGACGTTGTTGCCCTTCTCGCGGTTGAAATTCGGGGTGCCCTTGAACATCAGATGTTCGAGCAGGTGCGTGGCGCCGGTGGTGCCGGTGACTTCGTTGCGCGAACCGACGCGGTAGGTGACCATGAAGGTCAGCACCGGGGCCGAGCGGTCGGGCATGAGGAGCACTTGCAGGCCGTTGGCGTCGAGCCGGTATTCGTCGATGCCGCCGAGCGACTTGATGGAGGTGAATCCTTCGGGGGCGGGCATTGCAGCGTGCAACGCGACGCCGGCCACGAAGGCGGACAGGGCGAGGAGTCGTTTCATAAGGGTTGGGAAAATTTATGGTGTTCCCGGGCCCGAGCCCGGGCCCAAAGTGATGAAAGGTGGATATTACGGGACAGGCGGCGGCTGGGGCGAGACGGATTCTATGATTCGAAAGGACCATCGTGGAAAACCCGTGCTTTCCTCATCCGGAACCTTCCGCTTTAATCACCCTTCTTTTTTCCATGAGCCCCATGAAATCCCTCCGTCTGGCGTTTTCCTGCGCCGCCCTGTTTTCCCTTTCCCTTGTCGTCAGCTCGGCTGCGCCCGGCCGCGCGCTCGAGCTGGCGGACATGTTTCAATTCAAGCGCGTGTCCGACCCGCAGGTCTCTCCGGACGGACGGCACGTCGTCTATTCCGTCACCGAAGTGCTGAAGGAAGAGAACCGCACTCAAACCGACCTCTGGCTCGTCGCCACGGCGGGCGGCGAACCGCGCCGGCTCACCTCTTCTCCGAAGAACGAACGCCACGCCCGCTGGTCGCCGGACGGCCAATGGATCGCCTTCGAGTCGAATCGCGACGGCGATTATCAAATCTGGCTGCTCCCGCTGGCCGGAGGCGAAGCCAGCAAGCTCACTTCCCTCTCGACCGGC
>JAUXOH010000117.1 GCA_030682505.1 Candidatus Didemnitutus sp.
TGATCCGCCCCAAATCCACCAGCAGGCGGGGAGCCGCTGGCAATCGGCCGGCCGCCACGAGGAAGTCGGTTTCAGACGCAAGATTCGCAAGCATGTCTTCGAGGAATCGGCACAATTGCGCAAAATATTAGCCAATCCTCCAATCGGGACCCTCTCCGCGCCCGCCCGTGGCGCAAATTGGCTCGTCGCCCTCGTCCGGATGCGTAGTCTTCGCCTTCTTGCGCGAACAAAGTTCACTCTAGACCGGCTTCAAATGCCCACCACCCCGACCATCAGGTTCTTCTATGCCGTGCCGGTGTTTCTCTTGGCCTGCGGCGGGGTGCTCGGTCTGCGGAGCCTGCTTTTCGGCGCCAACTTGACCGCCGGGCATCGTGCCGAACCCACGCTCCCCTCAGCGGATCTGACGATCTATTACCACGAACGCCGACCTTACTATTTTGCCGACGGCGACCGGGTGGGCGGTCTGGTGGTCGAAAATGCGGCCAAGGCACTCGAGAACGCGGGCATCCCCTTTCGGTGGGCACCCCTGCCTCCGGCCCGCCAGTTGCAGCTGATCAAGACCAACGCAGTCGCTTGCGGTGCCATCGGTTGGTTCGCGACGGAAGAACGTCTGCGCTTCGCCCAATTTACCGACACGATTTATCAAGATGAGCCGTTCGTCGCGTTGACGCGCATCGACAATCCGCGCCTGCGCGCCGGGATGTCCGTCGTCGATGTGCTCAAAGATCCCGACCTCACGCTGCTCGTGAAGGACGCTTATTCCTACGGGGGCACCCTCGACCAACTGATGACCGAGTTGCAGCCCCGGAGCACACGAACCCCGGTCGACAACGCGGCCATGGTTCGCATGGTCGGCGCGGGCCGGGCCGACTATTTTTTCGTCGCTCCCGAGGAGGCGCGCGAACTGCTCGCGCCAGACAGTCCCGCCTACACGGCGTTTCACGTCGTCGAGCTGGCCGGCATCCCGCGTGGGGCAACCCGCCATCTCATGTTCAGCCGTGCCGTTTCGCCCGCGATCATCGACCGCCTTAACGACGCGCTGCGCCGCGCCGCGCCGACCGCCATCGGAGGCGAGCCATGAGTTCTCGCTCCTCCACTTACTGGTTGCTGGCCGGGGGATTGGTGTTGTTTGCCCTGTTCACCGTACGGGTAGAAATCAAGACGCGCGCGGAAGCGCTGCAGCGCGTCGAGCAGCATGCGCACGCCGTCGCTCCCGCGCTGTGGAACCTTGATCGCCGGTTGGGCGCCGACTACCTCAATCTCGCCGCAAATTCCTTTGGTTATGATCGGGTGGCCGTGCTTGCGGGCGACGGTTCGGTGTTTCTCGAAAGTTACGGTCCGACGCTCCACGGCCTCGAACGCGCGCTGGCGCGCCTGGGCCTGCTGCCTGCCATCACCCTCTCGGCTCCAATCCTGAACGATGGCCAGGTCATCGGCTCGATTGAAGCCGTTTGGATTTCCCGGAGCATCTATGCGGAAGCCTACGCCTTGCTGGCGATCACGCTGCTGTTGATTCTGATCGATCGCAGTTGGCAGGTGGCCGAGGGCAAACGGATGCTCGAACAACGCGTCGCCCACCGCACCAAGCAGCTCGCGGAACGCGTGGCGAGTCATCGCCAACTCACGCGCCTGCTCGACCTCGCCCCTGATGTGATCTTTGTGCGCGAGGTCACCGGCGAAATCAGCTACTGGAACAAGGGCGCCGAGCACCTCTTCGGCCCGGGAGACCGGCATATCATCGAGCCTCGTCTCCGCGGGCTCTACGAGACCGCCGTGACGGCCGACACCGAGGGCAAACTCAGCTCCACCTGCCTGTGGGTCGGTAAACTCGAAGCCGCCAGCGCCAACGGTGATGCACTCACCCTGCATGCCAGCCTTTCCCTGACTCCCGACGAACAAAGAAACCACAACCGCGTGCTCTTCATTGCCACGGATGTCACGGCGCGGGCTGAACTCGAGGAGCACCTGCTCCGCGCGCAACGCACCCAAGCCGTCGGCACTCTCGCCAGCGGCATCGCGCACGACTTCAACAATCTCCTCACTCCGATCCTGCTTTGCGCCCAGATGCTTCGCCTCGAGACGACCTCGATGCCCGGTGCCGCCGCCACGATCGAGACCATTGAAAAATGCGCGCGCCGGGGAGCGGATGTGGTTCGTCAACTCTTGAATCTGTCTGGCAATCGCCCGACGAAGCGAACGACGGTCCAATTGCCGGTCGTCCTCAACGACATCATCCAGCTCCTGCGCGGCACTTTTCCGAAAACGATCCGCATCGAACACGTCTGGCCGGACTTCCTGCCGCCACTTGAGGCTGATCCGACCAATCTCCATCAGGCGATCCTCAACCTTTGCGTCAACGCCCGCGACGCGATGCCCGAGGGCGGACTGCTCAAACTGGAGGCAAGAGTCCTGACGCTCGACTCCTCTCGCCTGGCCCGTCACCCGAATGCCACTCCCGGATTCTGGATGACCATCGCGGTGTCCGATACCGGAGTCGGTATTTCCGCCGCAATGCAGGAGAAAATCTTCGATCCGTTTTTCACGACGAAAGATGCCGGCCAAGGCACCGGCTTGGGGCTTTCCACGGCACAAGGAATCATCCAAAGCCACGGCGGGTTTGTGGAGGTAATGAGCACACCTAGTCGCGGATCGACGTTCACTCTGTTTCTCCCCTGCCAGGTCGCCAACCCGGCCACGCCCTCCGACGAAGCGAGCGCCGTCGGAACAAGGGGCGATGGCGAGTTGGTCCTGGTCGTCGACGACGAGTCCCAAGTGCTCAAATTAGCGACCCGCCTGCTCAACGGCTACGGGTATCGGACGTTGGCCGCCAGCTCCGGCCAAGAGGCACTGAAACTGCATGCGGAACGGGGAGGCGAAATCAACGCGGTCGTCACCGACCTCATGATGCCGGGGCTGGATGGCCTCGGTCTGGCAGATGCCCTCCGTCATCGCGCGCCGGCGCTTCCCATCATTGTCATGACCGGACTCCTCACTGGACAGACCCGTCAACGGATCAATGCCGCGGGCCTCACGTCCATTTTGGCCAAGCCATTCCGGACCGAAGAGCTGCTGGCGCAGCTCCGGGCCGCGCTCAACGGTCGCGGCTAAACCACCACGTCGTCCGGGCGTGCCCTTGGGCGTCCCTTTTTGTTTCAGGGCTCGCGTCGCAATTTGGTCACGCCATTTTGCGACCATGCTTCGCCCTCTTCTGACTGCAGTTCTTCTCCTCGTCGGCGGCTCCCCAGTCACCGCCGACGTCTCACCCCAAGACCTGCTCCCACCCGCTCCGCCTTGGACCGGTGCCAGCGAGGCCCTGATCGTTGCGGCGAATCATCCGTGGATCACACCCGCTGAAACCACCGGCCTCACCGATACACCCAACTACGACGACACCATCGCGTGGTTGCGCAAACTCGCCGAGGCCTCGCCGTTCATCTCTTTGCAGGCCTTCGGTCGCACGCCGCAAGGTCGCCCCCTCTACGCAGTCATGGCCACGCGCGACGGCGTGGATGATGTCCGCCGGTTGCCCGCCACCGGGCGCCCCACGTTGCTCGCACAAGCCGGCATTCACTCGGGGGAGATCGACGGCAAGGATGCCGGCCTGATGCTGCTCCGTGATCTCGCCTTTGGCGGCAAGTCCGCCCTGCTGGACAAGGCCAACTTCCTCCTCGTGCCGGTCTTCAACGCCGACGGCCACGAGCGCAGCTCCGAGTGGAACCGTCCGAATCAACGCGGACCCGTTCACCAAGGTTGGCGCACCACCGCCCAGAATCTGAATCTCAACCGCGACTACATGAAAGCCGCCGCGCCGGAGATGCGCGCGATGCTCCAACTGATCAGGCTCGCCCAACCGTCGCTCTATCTCGATCTCCACGTGACCGATGGCATCGACTACCAATACGACATCACCTACGGGTTTCACGGTTGGGGCGGCAAGTTCGCCTGGTCGCCCCGCAGCGGCCAATGGCTCGACGAAGTCTGGCGACCCGCGATGGATTCCGCGCTGCAATCTGCCGGGCACATCCCCGGCCGCTTGATTTTCGCCGTGAATGATCGCGACCTCACCCAAGGCATTGGCGAAGGGCCGGCCGATCCGCGCTTTTCCTCCGCGTATGGCGACTTGCGCCACCTTCCGACGGTGTTGGTCGAGAACCATTCCCTTAAGCCCTATCGCCAACGCGTGCTCGGCACCTACGTGCTGCTCGAAGCCTCGCTACGCACCCTGGGTGATCATGCCGCCGCCCTGCAGGCGGCTCTCGCCACGGATCGCGCGGCTCGCCCGGCAACGCTGGCGCTCAATTGGGGCGGCCAACCCGACAGTCAATCGACGATGGATTTTCTCGGCATCGCTTACGAAGAATATGTGTCGCCCGCTTCCGGCACGACGGAAGTCCGCTGGCTCGGCACGCCGAAAACCTACCGGAATCTGCCGGTTCGCGTTCTGACCAAGCCCGGCATCGAACTGCGCCGCCCCAAGGCCTACTATGTGCCGATCACCGAGCGCGACGTCCTCGCCACGCTCGAAGCTCACGGCATCCAGATGGAAACGCTCCCGGCGCCGGTCACGCGCACGCTCGAGCAATATCGCCTCGTCAATCCCAAGGTCGGGGCGATGCCTTTCGAGGGTCGTCACCTGATCACCACTCAGGTCGCCGCCGAGGCCGTGACGGTCACGCTGCCCGCGGCCACCGTGCGCGTCTCCACCGATCAGCCCCTCGGTGACCTCGCGATCGCGCTGCTGGAACCCGAGAGCAAGGATTCGCTGTTCGCGTGGGGATTCATGCCCGAAATTCTCCAGCGCACGGAATATGTTGAAGGCTACGTCCTTGCCCCCTTGGCCGAACGGATGCTCGCGGAAAACCCGGCCTTGAAATCCGCCTTCGAGGCCAAGCTCGCCGCCGAACCGGAATTCGCCGGCAATCCCAACGCCCGACTCAGCTGGTTCTATTCGCGCAGCAAATTCGCCGATACGCACTACCTGCTCTACCCCGTGCGGATGGAGCGTTAGTTCACCCGCGCCGCCGGAGCGCATGACACGTAATACGTGTCATGCGCGCGGCCGACCCGGCAACCTAGGTTGAGGCGAGGCTCTTGAATTCGGCGACCACGCCCTGCAGCGACGACTTGGCGTCGCCATAAAGCATGCGGGTGTTGGGCATCAGGAAGAGTTGGTTCTCGAGGCCGGAAAAGCCCGTGCCTTTGCCGCGCTTCAGGCAGATCACGGTGCGGGCCTCGTGCGCGTTGATGATCGGCATGCCGTAAATCGGCGAGGCCTTGTCGCGCGACGCGGCGGGGTTCACCACATCGTTGGCCCCGATGACGATGGCCACGTCCATCGTGGGCATGAGGGGATTGATGGAGTCCATCTCGACCAGTTGTTCATACGGCACATTGGCCTCGGCGAGCAGCACATTCATGTGGCCCGGCATGCGGCCGGCCACCGGATGAATCGCGAAGCGCACTTCGGCTCCGTTGCGTTCGATCATCTCCGCCATTTCGCGCACGACATGTTGGGCCTGCGACACCGCCATGCCATAACCCGGAATAATCACTACCTGCCGGGCCGCCTCGAGCACCGCGAACGAATCCTCCGCCGAGATCGGCTTGAGTTCGCCTTGCATCGTCGCGGCCTCACCGCTCGCAGTCGCCGCCGGGACGGCACCGAAACCGGAGAAGAGCACGTTGGCGAGCGAGCGGTTCATCGCCCGGCACATGATCGCCGTGAGAATAACGCCGCTCGTGCCGACAAGACAGCCCGCGACCACCAGCACGTTGTTGCTGATCACGAAACCCGCCGCGCAGGCCGCAAGGCCCGAAAGGCTGTTGAGCATCGAAATCACCACCGGCATGTCGCCGCCGCCGATTGGCATCACCAGCGTCCAGCCGAGCACCAGCGCCAGCGCAACAAAAACGCCCACGGCCGCCAGCTGCAGGAACGGATCGCCCGCGACCACAAAAACGACACCCGCAACCACCGTCAGCACAAGCAACATCCCATTGACGATGTGTTGCCCGCGGAAAAGCACCGCCCGGCCGCTCAGCCACTCCGCCAGTTTGCAAAAGGCATAGATCGAACCCGAGAACGTGATGCCGCCGATCAACACCGCAAAGAAGATCACGCTCGCGGTGAATTCGGGATGATCCGGCACAATCGTGCCACCGCGGATGCGGAAATATTCCGCCGTGCCGACAATCAGCGAGGCCAGGCCGCCAAAACCGTTCAGCAGCGCCACCATTTCGGGCATCGTGGTCATCTTGACGAAGCGCGCGCAGGCGAGACCGATGACCGAGCCGATCACGATTCCCGTGATGATCCACGTGTAGTCGATCACGTGCCGGTCGAGCAGTGTGACCACGATCGCGATCAGCATGCCGACGCCGGAAATGAGATTGCCCTTTCGCGCCGTCGCCTGCCGCCCGAGCATCTTCAGACCGAGGATGAACAGGATCGAGGCGACGATGTAGGACGAATTGATGATGATCTCGCGACTCATGATGCGCCTCCCTCTTTCTTCACCGGGGTGGTTTCCTTCTTCTTGAACATCCCGAGCATGCGGTCGGTGACGAGGTAGCCACCCACGACATTGATCATGGCCAGCGTGACGGCCGACGTGCCGAGGACCGTGGTGACCCACGAGCCGTCGTCCGCGCCCGCCGCGATGATCGCGCCGACAATCGTGATGCCCGAGATGGCATTCGAACCCGACATCAGCGGCGTGTGCAACTGCGAGGGCACCTTGGCGATGAGCTCAAAGCCCAGGAAGCCCGCCAGCGTGAAGATAAAGAAGAGGAGAATGAGTTCCATGGTTCAGCGGGGTCAGGATTGTTTCAAAAACTGGGGATGCACGACCGCGCCGTCGTGCGTCAGGAGGCAGCCCTTCATGATTTCGTCGTCGCGGTCGAAGCGCAGCGTCTGCTTTTTTTCGTCCCAGAAGTGGGTGAGCCAGGCGGCGAAGTTGGCGGCGAGCACCTGCGTGGCGTGGTGCGCCACCGTGCCTTCCAGATTGGGATTCCCGAGAATCAAAACCCCGTTCGGCGTCACGACATCCTCGCCCGGGCGGGAGCCCTCGACATTGCCCCCGCTCTCGACCGCGAGATCCACCACGACACTGCCCGACTTCATGCCATCCAGCATGGCCTGCGTCAGGAGCCGCGGTGCCTTGCGACCAAAGACCTTGGCCGTCGTGATCACCATGTCTGACTGGGCGCAGATCTTGGCCATGCCCGCTTGTTGCTTGGCGATCTGCTCCGGGGTCAGCGCCTGCGCATAACCGCCCGCGGTCTGACCCGTCTGCCCGAGGTCGATCTTCACGAACTTCGCGCCGAGTGACTTCACCTGCTCCTCCACGACCGGCCGCGTGTCGAAGGCCTCGACGCGGGCGCCGAGCCGCTTCGCCGTCGCGATGGCCTGCAGGCCCGCCACTCCGGCGCCGATCACAAAAACGCGCGAGGGCAAGATCGTGCCGGCCGGAGTCATCATCATCGGCAGGGCGAGCTTGAGTCGCGCCGCGGCCTGTATCACCGCGGCGTAACCCGCGAGACTCGCTTGGGAACTCAGCGCGTCCATCTTCTGGGCCAGCGTGGTGCGCGGGATCATTTCGAGGCTCACCGCACTGGTTCCCGCGGCGGCAAACGCCGCGAGCAGCGCGGGCTCGTTGAACGGATCAAGGAAGCTGAGGTGCAGCGCCCCGCGCTTGAGGCGGGCCACGTCTTCGATCGAAGGCTTGGCCACGCGGAAGACCAGGTCGGCGGCCGCGAGACCGGCAGGGTGATCAGGCTGCAGGGTCGCGCCCGCGGCGACATAATCGGCATCGGCGTAGTGCGAGGCACTGCCCAATCCGGGCTGCACTTGCACGGTCAGGCCCAGCTTAACCAAGGCCTGTGCGGTCGCAGGAATGAGCGCCGCCCGCGGCTCTTCCGGCATCTTCTCGGCGGGAACATAGCAGATCATGCGCCGCATGCTGGCATAAGTTCCCGGCAGCTCAACGCGTAACCCCGGTCATAAATTGACCCAATTCAAGCGACCCCCCAGTCGGAATGATTTCATCGCCAGTGATGAACCCGGTTTGCTGCCGGCAGCCTTCTGCTTTTCGTCGGGGGCACCGCGCGCTGAGACTCAACGCGGCGCGATCCCGGCGGCGACGGCGGCCACCTCGGGAGCAGTGCCTCGCGCGATGCTCGCCCGCGCAGCCATGACCGCGTCCAACGGCGGCTCCAGCAGCGCATGGAGCCGTTGCAAATCCTCCGGCTGGAGACCTTCAATCGTGAGATACCTGCCATCGATCCGGCGCAGCTCTAGCCCAACCATGGCCGGCGTGCCGCCCGAACCCGAGCCAAAGGCGCTCGCGAACGTCTGCGGTCGCACAAACTGGATGTCGGTCCATGGGATGACCTTGAGCGCGTTCAAGGACGGTCCGAGCGCCAGGCCGTCGCCTCGCAATTCCACCGTGCAGCTCCGGCGGGCGCGCCACCATTTGCCTCCGGCGGTGAGCGCTCCGAGCAGGCACATGATCGCGATCACTGCCGGCCATTCATTTGACACCTCCAGCACAACTCCGCCGACCCCAACAACCACTGCGCCGGCAATCGCCAGTGGCGCCAGCCAGAACGGGATGATCGAAAACCGGAGCAACAGCGGCTGCTGCCAGCGTTGACGCTGGAGATCAGACAGCTTCGCTTCAGCTCGTTGGGTTCCGCGGAAAATTTCGTCGATGTAGTCAAGGATGCTGCGCTGGATGCGCGTCACATTGGGGCTGAAAACGTCCCAACCGAAAGCCACGAGCCCCTGCGTGGTGGTCTGGATGCGCAGCTCCTGCTCCATCGGGACGCCGTTGACGCGATAGGTGAACACCTCCGCCTGGCCGAAGTCCGCCCACGGAATCCAATAGTCGCGCACCCTGTAATACGGCAGAAAAAATCCCGTGAACCCGGTGCCGCGCCAGCAACGGAGCTTCACACCCTCGGGGCTCAGGAGCAGCGACGGCGGCCGGAGTAGCGCATGGACGTTGCGGCAACCCGCAAGGGCAAAGCCGAGTGCCAGCGCACCAAATGACGCTCCGAAAATCAGTTGTTCACCCTGTTCCGCCATCCGCTCGTCCAGAAACCCGAATTGGATCGCAAGAAAACCGAGCAAGACGGCGAGTCCGAAGTGGAGCAACCCCTTGACGACATGGTTGATCACGGCGGGGCGGATACTGCTGGTCGGAGTTTTCATGATGAAAGGTGCGTCATCAGGGTGCCAGAGCGGCGTAACGCGCAGTGTCCGCCGTGCGCCGGTCGACGAGGCTTTTCATCCGGCCCACGATGATCTTTTGCGCGGCGAGCTGCTGGTCGGTCACCTGGTTCAGGTGGTCCACACCTTCGTTGAGGATGTAGAGCGTGACGCCGGCTTCGCCAACATCGTAGAGACCTCCGGCAACGGCTTTGAGCTCCGCGAGGTATTTGTGATCAATCATCATGGAAGCGAGCGTCAGCACCGCCTCCTGCCGGCCGGCCATGGTCTCGGCGTCAGTCTCGGCGAGCTTGAAGAGATTCTCCTCGTATTTCAGGCAAGCGATCGCGTCCTTGGCGCCCTGCACGAGCACAGCCCGGGGCGCCTTTTCGGAGAAGGATCGCAGCCACATCTGCAAGTCGTGGTCCTTTAATCCCGCACGGCTGAGTTGCTCGGCGAGGCGGTTAACGTCCTTGCGCTTCATGGTGCGGATTTTTTCCAGAAAGGTTTCTTGCATCAGCGCCTCGGTCTTGGAAGTCACGAGACCCTGCACGCGCGACGTGAGCTGCGCGATCAAGCGGTCGCGCGCCTGTCCGGCGAGGCCGCCGTAGCGCACAAATTCAGCTTCGCGCTGCTTGAAACCCCAACCGCGCAACTGTTCGCTGATCTCCGCGACCTGGCGACTGGCGTCCTGGATTCTCAGCGCCAGGCCGAGCGCTTCGGTGTAGTTATCGACCTGGTCGATGATGCCGTTGGCTTCGGTCTCCAAGGTCTCCCTGGCCGCCCGCGCCTGCCCCGCGCGCGGATCTTCATCCCTGATGCCATCGTACTCGGCCAGAACCGCCTGGTGCCTGTCCTCGAAAAGAGTTTGCGTGCGCACGATCTTGGCGCGCCACTTGCCGAGCTTCACACGGTCGGCGGAGGGCAACGCGGCCGGCACGCCCTGGGGCACGCCGCCGGGCGGCTCGGCGCGCAGGATCAGCGTGGGGGCGAACAACAAGATGGCCAGGGCCGCGCGGGCGAACGTAATCTTCATGATCAGGATCATTCAAGGGTCCGGTGGCGGCACAATGACGTCGCTGGTCCGGCGCGGTTTCGTGCGGAGGGTCATGTCGACGGCGGCGGAGCCCTCGCTCATCCGCTTCGTGGCCTCCGAGAAATTGATCTGCGCCTGGGTTTCGGAAATCCGGTTCGCCACCCGAGTCCAATCCTGCGAGCTCGCCGCCGGACCCTGTTGGGCCAAGTTTTTTCGCTCGGCGTAGAGTTTTTCCAGCAATCCAAAATGCTGGGTCTGCTCGTGCTCGGCCTGTTGGAGGCGAAGACTTGCCTTGGTCTCGGTCGGCGCATCGGGCCGTTGGGTCGGACTGGTTTCCAGCACCAGCGGCACCGCCGCGGACTCCGGTGGCTGGGCGAATTCATCAACGGCAACCCCTTCTGGCGTCTCCACCGAGGGCAGATCCACGGGCGGGAGTCCTTCCGTCGTATCGAACTGATAGCCGCTCACCATGCTCGTGGTCACCGGCCCCACGCCCAAGTGATCATCGCGGGAGTCGGCCGCGGTGTTGGAAGTGGCGGTTACGATCCGCAACTGGTCGAGCGCGCGCGGCGTCACGCCAGCGCCGATCGGCGCCGGTCGGGCGAGCGTGCCAGCAGGCACCGCGCCGGGACCAAAGGGGGTGAGGGGCAGGTTGGTGTCCGGCTGGTTTTCGATTTCCTGCAACCGGTCCGCCAACGGATCACGGATCGCGGCATACTCGCCGGCGACATCGCCAAATTCCGTCGCCGCCGCTCCATGTTTGGCCCCGACTTCGCTCATTTCCTGCTGGGCCCTGCCCGCCGCCGCCGCCGCGCGTTCAAACTCCCGTTGCGCCTCACCGATGAATTTCCTCGCCTCGGCTTGCACCGCGCCAAAGCGGCCCGCCACGGCGGCCACTTCCCGGCATGTCGAACAGGTCGCCTCCGTTTCACTGTTGTGCGGTTTGGAGCCGGCCTGGTCGCCCTCCCGCTGCAACCCCGCCAGACGATCCGCGAACACCTGCGATTGCTGCTCCGCCCAAAGCTGCACCCGCTCCACATCGCGCAACTTGGGTTCCACTTCGAAAACTTTCAGATAACGCAGCCGGCTTTCAGACGCGTCGATCCGCCCGCCGAGGTCCTGCAATGTCTCCAAGACCTGCTTCAACTGCTCGATCTGTCCCTGCAGTTCGGCCCACGCGTCCTCGCCGCCAGCCTGGCGGCGGACACGGTACTTGGCGGGCAACAGCTTGCCGTTCAGGAAACGCACATCGTCTTTGAAGCGCTGCACGCTGTCCGCGCCGCGGCCGCCAAGGGCCGGGACCGGCAGTCCGCCCACCACCAAGGCCAGCGTGGCGCACAGCGCAGACCGGGAGAGTGGAAGTCTGGGCGCCGGGATTTTCATGGGGCGGCGGGTTTGCCATCCAGTTGCCAGTAGACCTCGTCAGCCAGGCGTTCGAAGTCGGGCTCATCAAGAGTGGCCCACACATGCTCGATCATGCCCTTGATCGGCTCGACGCCCAGGCGGCGCCCGCGCTCGAGATGGACAAGGGCATTGACGAGGTTTTCTTCGCCTTCCCCGCGCCGCTCCAACCAGACCGAGCCCAACAGGTGCTCGCCCCAGCCGTCGTGCAAGGCCGCGGCACGTTGCCAGAATTCCATCGCCCGCGCCGTATCGCCGTCGTCGTTCCGGGCCAGCAGCCCCAGCATCGTGAGGGCGGGAGCATAGTCCCGCGCGGCCGCCACTTCGAGATGTTCGCGCGTTTTGCCGGAATCCGGCGGCACGCCGAGCCCGTAATAACACAACACCGCGAGATCATAATGGGCGCGCACCACATCGTTTTTCGCCGCCCGTTCCAACCAATAGGCCGCCCTGCCGAAATCCTGCGCCTGACCGTCGCCTTCGCGGTAGCACCAGGCCAGCGCCAGTTGCGCGTCACCCGATCCCAGATAGGCCCGCCATTGTTCGCGCAGCCGCTCGCCGCCGGAGCCTCGAAAAAGAAAATTGGCCGCTCCGCCCAGCACGACGAAAAGCACCAGGATCACGCCCGCGATCACGGGCCACCTGCGGCGCGGCTTGGGCGGTGTGCCGGGCCGGAGCGGAGGATCTGCCGGCGAAAACCGGGGCGCAGGCCGAGGTTCGTCCGCAATTTCCGGTCTCATTGCCGCAATTTTTCCGGCGCTCGGTTGTCTGTCGGGTTCCGGTCGGGGCTCGGTTGTTTTTCCTGCCGGGTCATCCCCAGTGAGGATCAGACCGGTGGCGATACCCGTCGTGAATATCACCCACCACGCCGCCCAATCCCTCGGCCACCAAGTGAAGAAAAAGAATCCCGACAGCAGCATGGTCACGCAAAACGTCGCGGCGGCCGCCCACGCCCGCCCGCGCCGTCGGGCCACAAGCCGCCAGAGATCTTTCCCTTGCGAAACCCAGCCGATGGCAAGGAGCAGGAAGCCTCCCGCATTCTTATTATCGAGCGACGGCTCGTGATCCTTGAATGTATCGTAACACAGGATGGCGAGCACCGCCGGGCCAAGGCAGAGCAACACGCGTTCGAGAAATAGGAGGAGCGCTTTCGTGACAGCGGGAGGCCTGTTATTGGTTATCCGGGTAGCCCGGACTCGCAATCTTAATGCCAGTCCACCCCCTTTCCCTCATTTCAGGCTTCTGCCCCCCGTCTCATCTATGCAATCGTGACCGCACCGCTTCCCTCTATGCAACGCACCCTCGTCAAAGACGCCCTCAACGCCACTGCCTCCAGCAACGCCATCCTCCTCCAAGGCTGGGTCCGCACGCGCCGCGACGCCAAGGCCTTCTCCTTCATCGAACTCAACGACGGCTCTTGCCTCAAGGGCATGCAGGTGATCGTCGACGCCACCCTCCCCGACTACGGCAACGTCGCGCAGGCGAACACCGGCGCGTCCATCGAGGTGCACGGCAAATTGGTCGAATCCAAGGGCGGCGGTCAGAAATGGGAAGTCGTGGCGGAAAAATTCACCGTGCTCGGCGAGGCGGACAACACCTACCCGCTGCAGAAGAAGGGCCACTCGCTGGAGTTCCTCCGCGAAATCGCCCACTTGCGGCCGCGCTCCAACCTCTTCGGCGCCGTCTTCCGCGTGCGCAGCCGGCTCGCCTATGCCGTGCATCAGTTCTTCCAGGAACGCAGCTTCCACTACGTGCACACCCCGATCGTCACCGCCAGTGACGCCGAGGGCGCGGGCGACATGTTTCGCGTCACGTCGCTCGACCTCGCCAATCCCCCGAAGACGGCCGACGGCAAGGGCGTGGACAACGCCCAGGATTTTTTCGGCAAGAAAACCTTCCTCACCGTTTCCGGCCAGCTGGAGGCCGAGATTTTCGCCAGCGCGCTGAGCAACGTCTACACCTTCGGCCCCACCTTCCGCGCCGAGAACTCCAACACCTCGCGCCATGCTGCCGAGTTCTGGATGATCGAGCCCGAAGTCGCCTTCTGCGACCTCAACGGCAACATGGACCTCGCCGAGGCGTTCGTGAAACACCTCATTCGCGACGCCAAGGAACACTGCGCGGCCGACCTCGAGTTCTTCGGCAAATTCGTCGACAAGGACCTGCTTGCGCGCCTCGACTTCGTGCTCGAGAAACCGTTCGTCCGTTGCAGCTACACCGAAGCCGTCACGATCCTCGAGCAATCCGGCAAGACGTGGGAGCACCCCGTGGCGTGGGGAGCCAACCTGCAGGCCGAACACGAACGCTTCCTCACCGAGGAACACTTCAAATGCCCTGTCACCGTCTACAACTACCCGCGCGCGATCAAAGCGTTCTACATGCGCCAGACCGACGGCACGGCCGAGGGCCGCGAAACGGTCGCGGCAATGGATCTGCTGGTGCCCGGCATCGGCGAGATCATCGGCGGCAGTCAGCGCGAGGAGCGGCTCGACAAACTCCGTGCCGGCA
Source organism: Candidatus Didemnitutus sp. (assembly GCA_030682505.1). Lineage (GTDB taxonomy): Bacteria > Verrucomicrobiota > Verrucomicrobiia > Opitutales > Opitutaceae > Didemnitutus. The sequence goes on from JAUXOH010000117.1 coordinate 14,157, forward strand.
TGGCGCTGCACCAGCTCAACGAAAAAGACTATTGGTGGTATCTTGACCTGCGTCGCTACGGCACCGTGCCGCACGCCGGATTCGGTCTCGGCTTCGAACGCATGCTCATGTTTGTGACCGGGGTCGCGAACATCCGCGACGTCATCCCCTTTGCCCGCACTCCGGGCACGGCGGACTTTTAAGCAACACCACCCGAGGAATTCGAAACCGCCGCCGGCTACTTCTTTGGCTCGGCCAGACCGTATTTCTCCTCGGCCTCCCGCAGCACCGCGCGGCTGATGATGAGGCGCTGAATCTCGCTCGAGCCCTCGCCGATCTCGGTCAGGCGGGCGTCGCGCCACATGCGCTCGACCGCCGTGTCGCGCGTGTAGCCCCAGCCACCGCAGACTTGCAGGGCTCTGTTGCAGGCGCGCGACGACGCCTCGGACGCGTAAAGCTTGGCGTAGGATGCTTCCATCGTGAACTTCTGCCCGCGCGCGTGCATCACGCAGGGTTGCAGGAGCAGCGCCTCGGCCGCGCGGAGCTCGACCTCGCAATCGGCGAGCTTGAATTGCAGGGCCTGAAATTCTGCGAGGCGTTTACCAAATTGCTTGCGGGTCAGCAGGCGCTGTTTGGCGAGTTCCACCGCGCCGCGACCCAGACCGATCGCCATGGCCGCAATGCCGAGACGGCCGCTGTCGAGACAGGCCAACGCCGCGTGCTGTCCCTTGCCGCGCTCGCCCACGAGCTCGCCCTTCACCTGCTTCAGGAAAAACTCGCTGGTGTTGGAGGCGCGCACGCCGCTGGTCGGGACTTTGCGCACGGGCTCGATGTCCTTGGACTCGATCCAAAAGGCGGAGAACTCCTTCTTCCCCCGCGCGTCGACCCCCGTGACCGCCATGACGACCATGCGGTCGGAGTGCAGGGCCATCGTGATGTAAGTCTTGTGGCCGTTGATTTCCCACCGGCCGTCGGGCAACAGGGTCGCCGTCGTTTCCACTCCGCCGGTGTCCGAGCCCGCATTGGGCTCGGTGAGGGCCCAGGCGACCATCCAGTCGCCATTGAGGATGCTGGGAAACATCTTCTTTTTCAGCTCCTCGCTCGCGTAGCCGAGCGGGTGACCCACACAGAGGGCGTTGTGCGCCGCCAGGTTCATCGCAAAGGCGCCGCAATGCCGTGCGATTTCCTCGATCACGAGACAGAAGCACAACATCGACAGCTCCTGTCCGCCAACCGCCTTCGGGGCGAGCATGCCCATCAAGCCCGCTTGCCCAGCCTTGGTAAACAGGGCGCGGGGCAGCTCTTCGTTCTCTTCCCACTCATCCGCGAACGGGGCGATCTCCGTGGCCACAAAGGCGGTGGCCTTTTTCAGGAATTCAAGTTCAGCCGGCTTGAGGTGATCAAAATAGAGCGAATGGGGATGGAGCATGGGTGCGAGGTGCGGGGTCGGACGTTTCCGGGACCCTAGGCCGGAGCCCGGTGCCCGCAAGCGCGACCCGCCCAACGGCCCGGCCTTTAGTCCAAAAGGAGCAATCGTGTTCATGCGGGCGTCATTCACGAAGCGACGGCCGACATTAGCCCGGCTGAACTTTCATCCGGGCCCAACGAAGACGGGTTGCACCTCGCGGCCGACGTCTATGTCATGGCCGTTCTATGGCCGCCGTTAAACCCCGTCGCGCTGCTGCGCCCTCCGTCCCGCTCCGCATTCTGACTGCGGTGCCGATTTGCGATGGGCACGACAGCGCCGTCATCACCATCAACATCGAACTCGCCCGTCACGGCTTGGAGGTCATCTACCTCGGCTATCACCAGTCGGCGACGGCGATCACCCGGGCGGCCATTCAGGAAGACGCCAACGTCGTCGGCCTGAGCTCCTACAACGGCGGCCACATCGTCTTTTTCAAGGCCGTGGCCGACCAGCTCAAGCGGGCCGGCAGCGGCGACATTCCGGTGTTCGGCGGCGGCGGCGGCACGATCACGAAGGCCGACGAGCGACTGATGAAGCGCCAGGGCACGCACCGCATCTTTTTCGCCGGCACCCCGTTCGAGGACATGATGGCCCTGATCAAGAAGGACTACGCCCGGGCACTGAAACCGAATGCAAAATTCAAGGGCGACCGCGCGCTGGCGCGCGCCATCACGATCGTGGAAGCCGGGGGCAAGGCCCCGGCGATCAAGCGCACGGGCAAAGCCAAGGCGTTCGTCGTCGGAGTCGCCGGCCCCGGTGGCGCCGGCAAGTCCACGCTGATCGACGAACTCACGTCACGCTTCCTCCAAAAGACCCCGAAAGGCCGCATCGCCATCCTGGCCAACGACCCCTCGCATCCCGATTCCGGTGGCGCGATCCTCGGCGACCGGGTCAGCGCCATCTACGCTCAGGACGATCGCGTCTTTTTCCGTTCGCTCGCCACGCGCGGCAGCCTCTCGGGCGTTTCCGCGGCAGCCCCGGCCGCGATCAAGGTCCTGCAACAAAGCGGTGAATTCGATCTGATTTTGGTCGAGTCCGTCGGCGTCGGCCAGGAAAGCGACCCCTTCGGCAGCTTTGCCCGGAAACAACGCCTCGTCGAAGCGGTGCTCTTCGTCCTCGCCCCGCACTACGGTGGTCGGATCCAACTGCAAAAAATTGCCCTGCTCAACGGCGCCGACCTCGTCGCGCTCAACAAATGCGACCACCCGATGGCGCACACGGCCAAGACGGAGATTCAATCCCGTCTCGACCAAAACGGAAAAGACCAGGTTCTTTATCCCACCACCGCCGCGAAGCATTTCGACCCCGGGGTCGATGCCCTCTTCGACGCCATCCAGGCGCTCGCCGCGAAGAAATCCTAATCCCTCTCCCAGCCATGTCCTCACTCGGACGCATCGCCGACTCCGTCGACACCTACAATCAACACGTCGCTGCCGAAGTGCAGCGCGCACGCACGGACGCTGCTTTCGGCGCCGAGCTGCGCGACCAGTGGGCCAAGATCCGCTCGTCGGTCGACTGGACCAAGTCGCCCACCGGCACGGCGCTCCCGCGCCTCGCGTTGCCCAACACCGACGAACCCGGCGCCATTGCCGACTATCTGCTCGGCCAAGGGCTGCCCGGCCAATTCCCCTTCGCCACGGCGGCCTACCGCGAGATGTATCTCAACAAGGATTCCGGCAGCGGTGAGGAACCGATGCGGTTGTTCGCCGGGCTCGGCCTGGCCGAGGACACGAACGCGCGCTTCAAGTATCTCAACCGAAACCAAAAGAGCCTGCGCCTCTCGACGGCGTTCGACGGCCCGACGCTCTACGGACTCGATTCCGATCACGAAGGCGTGCTCGGCAAGATCGGTGAAGGCGGCGTGGCGATCGACACCGTCGAGGACATGATGCGGCTCTTCGCCGGCTTCGACCTCACGCGCAGCGATGCCTCCGTCTCCATGACGATGAATGCGCCGGCGCCGGCCATCCTCGCGATGTTCATTGCCGCCGCAAAACGTCGCTTCGGTCCGGATTGCGTGCCCAATCTCCGCGGCACAATCCAAGCCGACATGCTCAAGGAAGTGCAGGCGCAGAACGAAGTCATCTTCCCGATCGACGCCTCGCTCCGCTTCCTGTGCGACATGATCGAGTGGTGCGTGGGGGCGATGCCCAAATGGTATCCGGTTTCCATCTCCGGCTATCATATCGCCGAGGCTGGCGCGACGCCGGTGCAACAAGCGGCCTTCACGCTCTCCAACGGCTTTACCTATGCCGAACTGCTCAAGCAGCGCGGCGCCGACGTCAACGCCTTCGGACCGCGCCTGTCGTTCTTCTTGGATTGCGGTCTCGACATCGAATACGTCGTGCTCGGCCGCGTCTGCCGCCGCATCTGGGCGATCGGCATGCGCGATGTCTTTGGTGCCAACGCCAAGGCGCAGGCCCTGAAACTGCACACGCAGACCTCGGGCCGTTCGTTGATCGCGGCGGAGTTCCAAAACAACCTCACCCGCACCGCGGTCGAGCTGATGATGTCCTACATGAATTACACCAATTCATGCCACTCCAACTCCGCCGACGAGCCCTTCACCACGCCGACGGAGAAATATGCCCTGCTCGCCTCGCACGGGCAGTCGATCATTTTGGAGGAGACCGGCATCTTCAAACACATGATGAACCTCTTCGGCGGCGCGCCGGGCTTGCTCGCCCTCGAGCGCCAGGTCGAGAAAGGCATCCTCGATTCATTTCGCGAGATGGACACCCTCGGCGGGGTCATCCCCGCGATGGAGCAGCGTTACCAGCGCAGCAAGATCCAGGAGGCTGGCCACGCCTACGAGAAACAGATCTACGCGCACGAACGGCCGATCATCGGCCTGAACAAATACGTTTCGCACGAGCCGATCCCCAACGTGCCCCTCGCCCGGACACCGCCAAAGAAGCAGCGCCTGCAGGTCGAGCGCCTCCAGACCTTCAAGAAGAAGCACGCCAGGAAAGCGCCTGACGCGCTGCAACGGCTCGACAATGTTGCCCGCAACGGCGGCAACGTCTTCGGCGAACTCGTGAACACCGTCGAGGTCTGCTCCCTCGGCCAGATCACCGCCTGCCTCGGCAATGTCGTCGGCAAATTCCGTCCGATGGTCTAACCCACCCTGCTTACTTTCCGTGAAGCCCA
>JAUXOH010000120.1 GCA_030682505.1 Candidatus Didemnitutus sp.
CGCCAAGCCGGCGTGGCGGAGCTGAGCGGTCTCTTCCGCGCGGCCCATGCGCGACTGGTGCCCGAGGGCGAGCCGGCGGCGCTCACCTATGCCCCGGACACGGCTTCGGCTACCGCGCCGGAATTTGCCGCTCTGTGGGAGCAGGCGCGGCCGCGCGACTCGATCCTGAAGTCCACCGGGCACGGCCCGCACCGCGACGACCTCGAGCTCATGCTCCAGGGCCGGGCCGCGAAGCATTTTGCCTCCGAGGGCCAGGAGCGGTGCCTCGCCCTCGCGCTGCGCCTCGCGCAGGCGAGTTACTTCAAGACGCACAGTGGCATCGAGCCCGTGCTGTTGTGCGATGACGTGCTCGGCGAACTCGACCCCGACCGGCGGGGCAAATTCTGGGCCACGCTCGACGGCGCACCGCAGGTGATCGCCACGGGGACCGGGCCGCCGGCGGCCGAGGGCGACGATTGGCAGATGCTGCAGGTGGTGGCAGGGCAGATCAGCTGAATCCGCGCACGGCGGGTTGGTGAAAGGCGGGGCGGCTGATTCGCCGCTTTTCTTTCGGGTGATTCGTGTCTTTCGTGAGCGCGCACCATGGCGCGCGCATCTGTCAGGCAACTTTGGAAGGCGAAACTCGAGGGCAAGCTTGCGCCCAAGGAGTGGCCGGAGGCGCCGGCCCTGCCGCGCACCGCGTTTGTCGGCCGCGTGCTGGGCATCGATCCGAGTTTGCGCGGCACGGGATTGGCGGTGATTGAATTTGTGGCCGGGCGGCCGCCGGTGATGTTGCGCTGCGAGACGGTGAAGCTTCCGGCCCGGCACACGATGGCTTTTTGCCTCGGCGAGATTCATCGGACGGTGGCAGGGCTGGTGGCGGAACTTGATCCGCGGCATGTTGCGCTGGAGCAGACGATCTACGTGCAGAACATCCGCACGGCGCAGATACTGGGCGCGGCGCGCGGCGCGGCGATCGCGGCGGCGGCGTTGAAGGGAAAGGAGGTGTTCGAGTATGCACCGCTGCGCGTCAAGCAGGCGGTGGTGGGCCGCGGCCATGCCAGCAAGGAGCAGGTCGGGCGCACGGTCATGGGCCTGCTCGGACACGGACGGACGCTGGCACTGGATGAGTCGGACGCCGCGGCCGTGGCGCTGTGTCACGCGTTCACGTGGCGGGCCTGACCTCCGGACGATGACTCAGTGCCCGCTTGCGGCGTTGGACGCGAACCGGCAGCATCCCGTCTCATGAGTGACCTCAACGTGCTTTTCTCAAAGCAGGCGTTTGCGTTTCGCCCGAAGGTGCTGGAGATTTTGGCGGGCTATTCCCGGGACCACTTCCTGCGTGACGTTGGCGCAGGACTCACGGTCGGTGTCGTTGCGTTGTCGCTTTGCATCGGATTCGGCATCTCGTCGGGGGTGTCGCCGGCCGCCGGCCTCTATGCCGGAGTCATTGGCGGGTTTCTGGTGTCGGCCCTGGGCGGATCGCGCGTGCAGATTGGCGGACCGGCCGGTGCGTTTGTCGGGCTGATTGCGCTGGTGATGGCCGAATACGGTTTGGCGAATCTTCTGCTCTGCACGATGATGGCGGGCGTCATTCTTTTTCTGTTGGGAGCGTTGCGTCTGGGCAACCTGATCAAATTCGTGCCGCATCCGGTAACGACGGGGTTTACCTGTGGCATTGCGATCACGATTCTGATGTCGCAATTTCGGCCCTTTCTCGGGTTGCAGCTGGAGCGCGAGCCGGCGGAGTTTTTGCCGAAGCTGGTGGCGTTGATCCGCGCGCTGCCGACGATCGACTGGCCGACGCTGTCGCTGGCGGCGTTGTCCTTGGCGATCTTGGTCTTCTGGCCGAAGCGATGGAGCCGCGTGCCGGGTTCGATTGTGGCGGTCGCCGTGGGGACCGTGCTGGTGGCCGGGTTCGACTGGCCGACCGAAACGATCGGTTCGAAGTTCGGCGGCATTCCGCAAGGGCTGCCGACGCTGGTCTGGCCGCAGTTTGACTGGCAGAATCTGGGCGGACTCATCCGTCCGGCGTTCACCATCGCGGTGTTGGGCGCCATCGAGTCGTTGCTGTCGGCGGTCGTGGCCGACGGTCTGATCGACGACCGGCACGATTCCAATCAGGAACTGATGGCCCAAGGCGCGGCCAACTTCGTCTCGCCCCTCTTTGGCGGCATGCCGGTAACGGGCGTGATCGCGCGAACGGCGACCAATATCCGGAGCGGGGCGAACAGTCCGGTTGCTGGTCTGGTGCATGCGCTGTTCCTGTTGCTGGTGCTGCTTGTGGCGGCACCGCTGGCGAGCGACATCCCGCTTGCGACCGTGGCGGCGGTGCTGGTGGTCGTGGCGGTGCGGATGGGTGAGTGGGAGGAATTCGCCGTGTTGCGTCGCCGGCCGCGTTTGGACGTGGCGGTGTTTCTCGCCACGTTTGCGCTCACGGTGATCTTCGACCTGACGGTCGCGGTCGAGGTGGGCATGGTGCTGGCGGCATTCGCCTTCATCAAACGCGTCGCGGATACCACGCAGGTGCTTGCGATGACGGGCGAGGAGACCGCCGTCGGCGGGCCGGGCCATGAACCGGCGGCAGACCTGCCCCGGGGCGTGGTGGTCTACCGGGTGTTCGGCGCGCTTCTTTTTGGATCGGCCGAAAAACTCGAGCACGTCATCCGGCGCGCCGGGGGCGAGGCCCGGGTGGTCATCTTGCACATCGGAGCCGTTACGGCCATGGATGCCACCGCGCTGAACCGCATCGAAAGCCTGCATGCCAAGATGCGTCGCCGTCGGGAGCAATTGATCCTGTGCGGACCGCACACCCAACCCTACTTCCTGCTGGAGAAGGCGGGTTTTTTTGACGTGCTGGGACGGGAGAACGTTTGTGCGGATCTCGGGAGCGCCCTTGCGCGCGCGCGCGTTCTCCTGGCCGGGCCGCAGGTAGGGGCTTCGCGACTACTTGCCTAGAACGGTCTTGATGATCCGGGCGAGATCGGCGACGCGGTAGGGTTTCGTCAAGTAGCCGTAGAAGCCCATCTCGAGGAATTGGCGGGCCATGTCGTCGTTGTCGTAACCGCTGGCCACGATCGCGCGCACCTCGGGATCGAGTTCCCGCAGGTGCTTGAAGCATTGTTCGCCGCCCATGCCGCCGATCACGTTGAGATCCATGATGACGATATCGTAGGGCCGGCCGATGTTGAGGTAGCGCTTGTAGAGCTGGATTGCCTCTTCACCATCCTTCGCGAGGTCGTATTTGTATTCGAGACTCGTGAGCATGTGCGCGGTCAGGTGACTGATGCCGGGATCGTCATCCATGAACAGCACGCGACCGGTGCCAAACCGAAGCGAGGGCGAGCGCCGGGCCTCGACTTCCGCTTCCTGCTCGGCGCAGGGCAAAAACACCGTGAAGGTCGTGCCGACGCCGAGTTCCGACGTCAGTCCGATCTGGCCGCCGTGCCGTTTCACGATGGAAAGCACGGTGGCAAGGCCGAGGCCGGTGCCGGTGCTCTTGGTGGTGAAGAAGGGATCAAAGATGCGCTCGAGATTTTCGGCGGTGATGCCGCTGCCGTTGTCGCGCACTTCCACCGCCACGTAGGGGCCGGCGGGAAGGAGAGCGATTTGCTGGTCGTTGAGCGTGACGTTGCCGGCGGTGATCCAGATGTTTCCGGAACCGCCCGGCATCGCCTGGATCGCATTGATGATCAGGTTCTGGAAGACCTGCAGCATTTGCGCGCGATCAACCAAGACGTTGGCCAGGTCGGCGGGTGCGACCAGCTCGACCTTGACGGTGGAGCCGGCCCCGGCGAGGCGCATCGACTCGTCGAGAAGTTCGGACGTCTTGCTGACCTGCCGGGTGCCCGTGCCGCCCTTGGAGAAGGTGAGCAGTTGCTTCGAGAGGGCCTTGGCGGCGAGGCAGGCTCGCTCACTGTTCTCGAGGCCGGTGTAATCACGGTTGTCTTTCGCGAGTGAGATTCCGCCGAGGATTGTCGTGAGCAGGTTGTTGAAATCGTGGGAAATGCCGCCGGCCAGTTGACCAAGGGCGTCGAAACGATTGGCGCGGACGAGTTCGTCGGGCGTGAGAGTCATCTCGTCCGGGTTGCGAAACACGAGCACGCCGCCCGTGGCTTGACCGCTGGTGTCGAGCACCGCGCGGCAACTGAAGAGCAGCGGAACGGGTTTTTGATTCGCGGGCTGGTCGAGCAGGAACTCGTTGTTGAGCGGGGTCGATTCCCCGGAGGTCAGCGCGCGGTCGAAGGGACTTTCGCCCGGCACGCCGCTCGTGCGGTGCACGAGACGGAAGACATCCGCCGCGGGCTCGCCGATGGTGCGATCCGCCGCGCAACCGAGCAGGCGTTCGGCGACCGTGTTCAGGAAAACGACGCGACCGCGCGGATCGACGATCAACACGCCTTCGTGCAGTTCCGTGAGCAAGATCGAGAATTGCTCGGCGGTCAGGCCGGACTTGCCGCCCGCCGAGGCGCCTTCCGGCATCGGGGTGACAAAGCCCAGCACGCG
>JAUXOH010000131.1 GCA_030682505.1 Candidatus Didemnitutus sp.
CGACAGCGACGAACAGGTTGGGCAGGTCGCTCTCGATGTCGCCGGAGTCCGCCGCGCCCTTCTCCGCATCCACATCCAGGCTTACCTCGATCTCACCCACCGAGAGCTTCATGCCGTCCATGAAGCCTGCAGGACCGCGAGCCCGCGCTTGGCCTTGTCACCGAGCCCCGCAATGCGATCGAGGTCGAAAAGCAACCGTCGGAGCGGTGGGACCAAGAGTGCGGCGAGCGATTTTCTCTCATGCGCTTCGACGACGATGGTCCGGTAGTCCTGCCCTCGAGCCAACCGGTCGATTTCGTTCAGAAGGACGGTCTTGCCGACACCGCGCAGGCCGGTGAGCAGGATACTTTTCTCCGGCCGCTTCGCCTTTACGCGACCAAGAAGGACACGCGCTTGCTCAAGAACACCATCGCGACCAACGAGTTCAGGCGGCGGTGAGCCGGCGCCTGCGAGAAGGGATTTTTGATCGGGTCCATGAGTTGTATCGAGTTTAGCGAGTTGTGGCTGTTTTTACTTACAGGTGGTTACAACTTGCTACAAGTCCGGCAAATTCCTTGGAGACGGGCCGCCACGAAAGGAACCTGCTTCGGGCCGAGCATTCCGTGTCAGGAGCAAATCGCCAGCTTACGGCAAGTGCATACCCCGTATTGTTTTTTGTGATTGGTCGCTGACCTGTTGGTGAAAAGGAACATCCGATTCCGCATGCAACTCAGTTTTGTTTCGCGACAGTTGAGCAATTCAGATTACCTGTCCCAGTGAGAAACCGCACCACTCACATGCTTGCACAACCCGGACCGTCACGGCTTTCAGCCGCCTTTTCCCACAGCCGTCCAAGCCCGGGCGCTTGGAGGCTTTTGCTAGGAATTCTCCTGTTGCCCCTCCTGCCTTGTGACAGTTGCGGCTCCAGCCAAACAGCTACGCCCCCGGCAATCCCTGCAAGTTTCAAGTCCGGCTTGGACGAGGGAGCGCTTCAGTCCGTCTCGTTTCACTCGGCGACACTCGGGCGGTTGTTCGACTATCTGGTGTTCCTGCCGGCGGGCTATCAGGCGACCTCAACCCAGCGCTATCCGGTGCTCTTTCTGCTCCATGGGCGCGGCGATTCCATGCAGGCTTGGGCCACAATTAAGCCGGATCTTGACCGACTAATCGCGACGGGGAGCGTTCCACCGGTCATCGCCATCATGCCGGACGCGCCAGGGAGCCGCCGTGCCGGCTATTACATTGACTCGCAATTCACAGGGACGGGAGGCGGGGCCGGATTGCCCGCAGGCGAGCAGCTGGAAGCGGCGTTCACGAAAGACCTGGTGGCCCATGTCGATGCCTCGTTCCCCACGCGAACGGACCGGGCCGGTCGCCTGGTGGCCGGTTACTCGATGGGCGGATCCGGGGCGTTGCGCCATGCGTTGGCCCATCCGGAACTGTTCGGGGCCGCCATCGTGCTGAGCCCGGCCGTGTATTTTCCGCTGCCGCCGCGAGATTCCAGTACGCGCGAGTTCGGCGCCTTCGGTCTTGGCGGAGATCCTTTCAGCGAGCAGGTCTATCGGTCGTTGAACTACCCCGCCCTGTTACCGGAATTCGCCTCGAAGGGCCTGCCCCTGGCCGTTTTTATTGCCGTGGGGGATGACGAGGCCGCACTCACCGATCCCGCTGAGGCCAGCCACGATCTGGACTACGAAGCCCACACGCTCTACAATCACCTTCGTCGCACAAGAGGTGTTTCCGCGCAACTCCGGGTCGTCGATGGCGGGCACAACTGGGGAACATGGCGGCCTGCCTTCAGCGAAGGCGTAACTTTCGCCTTCGAATGGCTCAAATCCGAGGTGCCAGCACCCAAATGATCAGGCGGGGGGAGAGACGATCTCGTCCTGCCGAGTGAAAATAGTGAGGCCGTCGAGCGATTGCGCCGGCGGAGGAAAAAGGAAACTGGCGAGGTAACCGACCACGATGCAGATCAGAATGGAGATCGGCATGTAGAAGTAGGGATGGACGAGGCTTTGCGACCACGCAAGGATCGTCAACATGATGCTGGTCGCGATGCCGATGACCACCCCCTGCCAGTTGGCGCGCCGCGTGAACATCCCAAGCGTGTAGGCTCCGGCGAATCCTCCACTGAGCATGCCGGAAAGCTCGATCGAGACATCGAACAGCGAGTTGATGTCATAGCGCGAAAGCAGAAGGGCCAAACCCATGCCGATAATGCCGGCGCCGACAGTCATCCACTCCGCCACGCGCACACTCACGGCGGGGTCCCTCTTCTTTACCAGTTTCTCGTAGAAATCGACCGAGCCGAGCGTGGCCACGCTGTTCAAGATGCTGGAAAGCGTCGACATCGAGGCAGCAATAATCCCGGCGATGATCAGGCCGGTGACGCCCACGGGCAGCTCTGCGGCGATGAAGAGCGGGAACGTGGCGTCGGTCGTGAGCAGCGGATTCATCCGTTCCGGGTGGGCCTTGTAGAAGACGTAGAGCGCGGTGCCGATCAGGTAGAAGAGGAAACCGCCGGGCACCATGATGGCCGCGAAGGTCCAGATCGACCGGCTCGCCTCCCGCGAAGACCTGGTGGAGAGCACCCGCTGCATCAGCACCTGATCCTTCGGAAAAGTGAGCACGACATCGAACAGCACGAGGAAGATAAACCCCCAGACCGTCGCCTTCGTCAGGTCAAAGCTCCAGTCGAAGAGCTGCGTCTTGTTCTCGGCCGCCGCGATCGCGAAGAATTCGCCGAATCCACCGTCGAGCTTGAGGACGATGAAGCCGATCGCGAAGAGCGCGCCGCCAAACATGACGAAGAGTTGCAGGCAGTCCGTCCAGATGACGGCTTTCATCCCGCCCATGGCCGTGTAGCAGATTGTGACCGTCCCCATGATCAGGATGCTCCAGACGACGTCGATCCCGGTGATGGTGGAGATCGCGAGCGACGGCAGGAACAGCACCACGCTCATGCGCCCGCCCAACTGCATGGCGATGCAAAGCGCACTCGTGATCGTGCGGATCGCAGGGTGGAAGCGTGTTTCAAGGTAGTGGAACACCGACATCAGGTCGAGGCGCCGGAGCAGCGGCACGATCCAGACGGCAACGAACAGGAGCCCCAGCACGGCGACCAGATTGTTCATCAGATACTGCCAGTTGGTCGCGAAGGCCTTGGCCGGAATCGCGATGTAGCTGATCGAACTGGTGTTGGTCGCATAGAGGCTGATGCCTGCGGCCCAGAAGGGGATGCTGCGTCCACCCACAAAGAACTCCGTCGTCGATTGCTTTTTTTCACGCAGGTAAAAGTAAAGGCCGATGCCAATCATTCCAGCGAGGTAGATGGTGATTACCATCCAATCGACCGACCCGATCAGGCGCTGGAAAGGCACCAGTTCCGCGAACACAACAACTGATGCGTCCGCCTTCGTCTCCGTCCAAAGAACACCGTTCTTCCAAGCTGTGCCGGAGTCTGCCACTTGGGAACCCAACTCCTGCAATAACGCGGAAGAGCCCGTGATGGTGTGAAATGACACCAGCTGCATCCCCGTCTCCTGTGGTCCGTGGAGCAGGTAAAGGATGTGGCCTTGCCCGATTGGGCGCGCCGTGCCGCCGACCACCCGACCCGACAGCGAAGGCTTTGCAGTCCAACCGGTCTCAAGCGTCCAGCGCAGAAGGGAATCTCTGTCCTCTTCGGAACCGCGCACGGTTAGGAACAGAGCCTGATCCTGCGCACCCAGTGACGTCGCCCCGCGGGTGTCACCGGGCCAGTCGGCGTGCGGTGTCCAGCCCGTTGCGGGTGCTGCCAAGTTGAGTGAAAACAGTTTCCCGACTCCGTCAGCGCCGAGCCCGGCGACAAACAACCGGCCCGCGCGCACCGCGCCCTGCACGGAAGACAGCTCCATCGGAAGCGGAGTCAGGGCGCGAGTGACGAGACGGTTCCCGTCCAGTGTCAGGCGTTCAACCCGCAAAACCACATCGTCGCTCAGCCGTCCGAGGAGCAGAATCGCTCCGATACCGTCCGCCACGACGGCACGCACTGGCTCAGACGGCTGCTCCCATTCCAACGGTGTCCATTCTTTGCGGCTCTCGGAGTACCCAGCAGCCGCTGCCGGGCGCAGCGCGACCGGGCGTCCTGCCAGCACAGTCAAATGCCACTCGGCGGCCGAACCGACGAGCTCCCCGAGCGACCCCGTGCGCACCGGAACCAGATTCTCCGCCCGCAAGGGCAAGAATGCGCCGAGCAGCAGCAAACAAATGGGCAGGCCCGGCGTCAGGAATTTCATGAACAGTGGCTTGGAGTGGCGAGAACATTGTGCGCGGATGCGCAGGGAGGTCGAGCGCCGGGTGGCCTCGGAACGAACGGGCCGAAAGAAAGTGCCAACAGGAAAGCTCCAGCCGTCCCGCAGAGGAACAACTGGAGCGTGTTCCAAACAAACCTCAGAACTTGATCGTATGGCTGATGGAAACAACCCTTCCCCTTCCTGCAAAATAGTTCAGGAACTGGTCAATTTGTGACCAAGGCAGGATATAGAACTTGTCGGTCAAGTTCTCTACCCCCAAGGAGAAGTAGCCCCATTGGGTGTCATAGTTTACGGTCAGATGGTGCAGGGTGAGACCCCCGGTGTGTTCTTCGCCCGACGCACCGACATTGATGTCACGCTTGAAGAGGTTGTCCTGATATAGAGTCACACTGCCTTTGTCCGAGAATT
>JAUXOH010000134.1 GCA_030682505.1 Candidatus Didemnitutus sp.
CGCCAACGGTCGTCGCGCGGCAGAGACGACCCGGGAACAACAGCGCACGCGTGCACTCGTGGCATCGTATCGCGAGCACGAGAAGGTCAGCCGTGAGATTGTCGAGCATGCCGCGCTGCTCAAGGATCCGAAAGCCGATCCGGATCTCCGGGCATTGGCCCAAATGGAACTGCCGGAGTTGGAGAGCCGCCAGCAATCGCTCCACGACGCAATCCTCTTGGCGATGATTCCGCCCGAACCTTCGGATTCCCGCAACACGGTCATGGAAATCCGGGCCGGCGCAGGAGGTGACGAGGCCAGCCTTTTCGCGACCAGTCTCTACCGCATGTATACGAGATATGCGGAAGATCGCGGCTGGAAGGTGCAGTCGATGAGTTCGAGTGCGTCGGATCGGGGCGGGTTGAAGGAAATCATCTTTCTGATCACGGGCACGGACGTCTACAAACAGCTCAAGTACGAAAGTGGTGTTCACCGCGTGCAGCGGATCCCTGTTACCGAAGCCAACGGCCGCATTCATACCTCGACGGTCACGGTTGCGGTGTTGCCGGAAGCGGAGGAAGTCGACATTCAGATCAATCCCGAAGATCTCGACATCACCGTGCAACGGGCGAGTGGACCGGGCGGGCAGGGGGTCAACACCACGGACTCCGCCGTGCGGATCATCCACCGGCCGACGGGACTGCTGGTGTTCTGCGCTGATGAACGTTCGCAAATCAAGAACAAGGCGCGCGCCATGGCGGTGCTGCGTTCGCGGCTGCTCAAATTGAAAGAAGAGGAAGAGCGCGCGAAATATGCGGCACAGCGCAAGGGCCAGATTGGCACCGGCGATCGCAGCGAACGAATCCGCACCTACAATTTCCCGCAAAACCGCATGACTGACCACCGGATCGGGCTGACTCTCTACAGCCTGCCCCAAATCATGGAAGGTAAGATCGACGAGATCCTCGTGGCTCTGCAGCGGGCGGCTTTTGCGGAACGACTCGCTGAGTTGACGGGCGGTCCGATGCCGGTGTTTCGCGGCGGCAGTTCGGAAGACGACGAATGACACGATGCTGACGGTTCTCGAAATCCTGAAGCGCACCGCCGAATTCCTCGCCAAGCACGGCGTGGAAAGCTCGCGCCTGAACGCCGAGCTGTTGGTGGGCCATTCCCTCGGTCTGCAGCGGATGCAGCTCTACCTGCAGTTTGAACGTCCCTTGACTGAACCTGAGCTGGTGAAATTGCGGCCGTTGGTGAAACGGCGCAGCGAACGTGAACCGCTGCAATACATCGTCGGCTCGACCGACTTTGCGGGAATCAAGCTCAAGGTTGATCGTCGGGCGCTCATCCCGCGGCCGGAATCCGAACTTCTGCTGGAGTTTGCGAAAGAAAAATTTGCCCAGACTCCGGCGCGGATCCTCGACCTCGGGACTGGTTCCGGCGCCCTTGCCCTTGCCCTAGCGCACCTTTTCCCAATTGCGACGATTACGGCGGTCGATTTCAACCCTGCGGCGCTCGAGTTGGCAGCTGAGAATGCGGCACTGTTGAGCTGCACGGACCGAGTGCGGTTTCTTCGTTCGAGTTGGTTCGATGATCTTCCGCCCGAGAGCGCTTTCGAGCTGATCGTGGCGAATCCTCCCTATCTTTCCGAAGCGGAGATGAAAGAGACTGAGCCGGAGGTGAAGGATTTCGAACCGGGCGATGCTCTGTCCAGTGGCCCGACGGGTCTGGAGGCCGTGGAGGCGATCATCCGGACTGCGAAGGGGTATCTGGCTCCATTGGGTCTACTGATGATGGAAACCGGAATCGATCAGCACCGTCACTTGGTGGAACTAGCGCGAACTCGCGGCTATTCGCAGGTCGAATCGCGACAGGACCTGACCGGTCGCGATCGGTTCATCCTAGCTGCGCCGTAAGCCGGGCAGCGCGAACGCCGGTGTGGCGGAACGCTTTGCCCACTGTTTGTCCTCGGAGAGTCGGACTGCATCGGAAACAACCCGCAACGTCTCCCGAAGGTGAATGTCGAATCGTGCGGATTTCGCGTGCTCCACTTCATCGGTACCGGCCTCTGGCGTGGTGTCGGCCACGGCGACCGGCTCCGGTGATTTCTCGGCCAGCACGGCATCCAGCTTGATCTCTTGTTTTGGGAAATCGGTTTTCGCGAATTCATCAAATTCAGCCTCGAATATTTTCGACTGGGCTTCGGCGCCTTCCTTTTGCATCCGGCGGGTTTCGAGTTTGAGCGACACGGATTTTTGCTCGGTGCGCTCTCGGAACCACTCGATGTTGCGCTTCAGCAGTTCGAATTCACTCAATGTTTCTTGGCGCTGCTGACTGGCACTGAGAAGCGGTGCGACAAAGGCGAGACTCAGGGGTTTGCCATTGAAAGGAGCCGAACTGATTTCATCCCAAATCAGGGCGTTGGGTTCGCGCGCTTCCCCGATGTCTAGGAAGTCGTCGATCGACGGCAGGGCAATGTCGGGGATGACGCCGCGTTTCTGGGTCGAGGATCCGTTGGGCAGGTAATACTTCTGCGTGGTGAGTTTGGCCGCACCGGCCTTGCCGTAATCCCGCGCCAACCGCGGCAAATAGTTCTGCATTTCAAAGACCACTTGAACGGTGCCCTTTCCGTAGGTGGTGCTGTCACCAATGACCACGGCCCGTCCGTAGTTTTGCAGGGCGCCGGCAAAGATTTCCGAGGCGGACGCGCTAAAACGTGAGGTGAGAATGGCCAGCGGGCCATCGTAGGAAATCAAACTGTTGGTGTCGTTTCCCAGCGAAACTCGACCGAGTGAATCTCGAACCTGGACGACCGGTCCTTGGTCGATGAAAAGACCAGCGAGGTTGATGGCTTCGGAAAGCAGTCCGCCTCCGTTGCGGCGCAAATCCACAACAAGCGCGATGATGTCCTTCTCTTTGAGTTTGGCCACAAGTTCCGCCACATCGTTGGATGCGGAGGCGCGCTTGGAATCATCCGTCTCGCCGGGTTCACCGTAGAATGAGTTGAGCGTGACCACACCGACCTTGCTGATTTCGCCCTGTTGGTTGGGCACCTCGTAGACGGCAGCGCTGGCGCGGGCTTGATTGATCTTGATGACATCGCGGGTGATGACGATCTGCTCGGTCTTGGATGAGTCGCTGGCCTTGGCCGGCTGGATGGTGAGGGTGACCTTGGTGCCTTTGATGCCCCGGACCATTTGAACGATCTGCCGCAGACGCATCCCGACGACATCGATGTTGTCGGCGCCGTCCTGTTGCACGGCGACGATACGGTCTTTCGGTTTGATCCGACCGCTCAGATCGGCGGGGCCGCCCGGAACCACGCTGACGATACTGCAATAACCCTCGTCATTGACGCTCAGCACCGCGCCAATGCCGACCAAGGCGAGGTTGATGTCGACATTGAAGTCATCGAGGTCGATCGCAGACAAGTAGGACGAGTGGGGATCGTAAAGTCGGGTGAGTGCAGTCAGGAAGCGCGCTTGAATCTCTTGCGGTTGAATTTCGGCAGTGTTTTTGAGGAAACGGTCAAAACGGCGGACCATCGTTTGCCTTGCCTCGTCCGGGCTCTTGTTGCCGAGGATTTCATTGATGTATTCGGCCTTGAGGCGCCGTTTCCAGATCTGGTCGGCTTCGGCTTGGTCTGCAGGCCATGGTCCCTTGCTTCGATCCAGCGTATAGGTTTCATCTTTAGTGAGATCCAAATCTTTGCTCAGCTCTTCCTTGACCCAAGTGATCCGGGTTTGAATACGCTGTTCGAAGAGGCCGAAAATGCGAAAAGCGGCGTCGATATTCCCACGGTAGGCGAGGTCCGCTTCTAAGGGAGGTCCATAGAGCCGCCGGAGGGATTGCTCATCTCCGCTGGTAAAGTAAAGGCGCTGGGGATCGAGCAGAGCCATGTAGTCGGTGATCAGCTTTGGGTAGTCGCCCTGCTTCACCGCGTTGCGATTGAAGTGCACGTAGTCCAGCATCTGTTTCAGGGTGCGCACCTCATTCTGCATGAGGGGGTTGGTCGAATAGTCCCG
>JAUXOH010000143.1 GCA_030682505.1 Candidatus Didemnitutus sp.
AGCGCTGTTTCTCCTCGTGATGGAGATCATCCTGCCGAAGGACCAGCACCGGTTCATTCCGCTGGCGGCGATCATGACGATGGGGGCCGTGCTCGTGGCTCTCGGGTTGAATTTTTATACGTCGTGGCTCGGTGAGGCGACGTTCGGTGGTTTGATCCTGCACTCGATGCCGGGGCAGTTCGCTCGTGTATTTTTCGTCATCTCGAGTCTGCTGGTGTGCTTCATCGCGGGTCTGGTGCTGCCGCGCAGCAAGATGCCCCGCGTGGAGTTCTACCACATCGTGATGGTGGTGACCGCCGCGATGATGCTGCTGGTGCAGAGCAACCACTTCGTGATGTTTTTTGTGGCACTGGAGACCGTCACCGTCGGGTTCTACATTCTCGTCAGCTACTTCCGGAACAACGCGCTCACGCTCGAGGCCGGACTCAAATACCTGATTATGGGCGCGCTGAGTTCGGCGATCATGCTCTTTGGCATCGTGCTGCTCTACGGCGCGGTGGGACGCGTGGAGGGTGCGGACGGCATCGTGCACAACGGTTTTGAATTTGATACCGTGGCGACTTTCCTGGCCGACCATCCCGACAATCTCCTCGGCCTCATCGGTGCGGTGCTCGTGCTCAGCGGGGTGGCGTTCAAGATCGGTGCGTTTCCCTTCCAAATCTGGGTGCCCGATGTCTATCAGGGCGCGCCCACGCCGGTGACGGCGTTCCTGGCCGTCAGTTCCAAGGCCGCCGGCTTTGCGGTGCTCCTGACGCTCGTGCGCTACGTCTTCGCCCCCTTGCAGGAAATGCTGGTGCCGTTGCTGACGGTCATGGCGGCCGCGACGCTGATCTTTGGCAACGTCGCCGCCATCACGCAGCGCAACGCCAAGCGCCTCATGGGTCTCTCGGGCGTGTCGCACGCGGGCTTCCTGCTGATGGGGGTGGTCGCGTCGTTCACCGTCCCGTGGGCGGCGGGCGCCGTGTGGTTTTATCTCTTTACCTACCTCTTCGCTTCGATGGCCGTGTTTGGCGTCATGGCGCACGTTGCGGGCGACGACGACACGGTGAACGAAATCGACAGCTATGATCGCTTGGCCAAGGACCAACCCTTCCTCGGTGCGGTGCTGGCGGTGGGCGTCGGGTCGCTCGCGGGCATTCCGCCGCTGGCCGGGTTCATCGGCAAGCTGCTCATTTTCATGGCGGCGGTGGAAGCGCAACTCTACGGGCTCTTGGCCGTCGCGGTCGGGTGCGTGATCATCTCGATCTATTACTACTTCGGTTGGATCAAGGCCGCGTGGTTCGAGACGTGGCGCCCGGAGGGCGAGGCGACGGCACCGGCCGTCAACCGCCCGGCGGTGACCCTTCTCAGCACCCTCGTCCTTGCCAGTCTGGCTTTTGCCACGGTGCTGCTTGGTTTCTTCCAGGAGCCGCTGACCCAGTGGCTGATGCTGAAGTAAGCGCCGGGAGTGCTTATTTCTTCGCCACCACGGGCGAAACCGTTTCGAGTTTTCGTGCGCATGAAGGTAACCGGACTCGCCATTGTTCCGCCCCCGTCGGCGGCTGACCTCCCCAAGGTAACGCCCGAATTGCTCGCGTCCGTCCTCGCACGGTATTCGCGCAGCAACGAGGGCATCGCCACGATTCTGGGAAAAGTCGACATCGCCAACCCCGACGAGTCGATCGACCGCATCCTCAAGTTCGTCGATTACGGGCATGCGTCGATCGGCGGTTTGACCGGCGGCCTCGCCATCGCCCTCGACGGCATTTCGATGTGGCTGGCCTACAAGATTTTTGAAATCGCCCAGATGGCGGACGGTCAGGAATCGAGCACGCGCTACATCACGATGGATGCGGCCAACCTGCCGACCCCGGCCGAACTCGGCCTTCCCGAGGATTTGGCTCCGCGTTGGAGTGTCGTGATGGCCAAGGCCTTTGCTGCCTACCATGCGGAATACGCGCGACTCGACCGTTTGGGCCACGAGCAACCGGACCTGATCCGTCTGCCCCCCGATGCGAAACCGGCGGTCGTGAACCGGATCCGGAAGAACTACGCGCTCGATCGCGCGCGCTACTTCATCCCCCTCGCCACGCGTACGAATCTCGGCCTCGTCCAGAGTTCGCGCATGTGGTCCGCGACGGTGAAGCAACTCGACTCGCTGGCGCATCCGGAAGCGCGCGCGGTGGCGGCTTTGATTCGCACGGAGTTGATCAAGCAATCGCCGCGGCTGATGCGGCACAGCGCGGCGGAAAAATCCTACCAAGCGCAGGCGGAGCAGGAGCTGGCGACCTCGTTGCGTCTTGGCCTAGAGCGGTTGTCGACTGCACCGCTGGCCGACCAGGTGTGGGTGAGGGTCGATCGCTCTGCGCCGCCGTGGCTGACGGAGGAACAGTCCGTGGCCGAGGCGCTGCGCCACCGGGCGAATCGTTACGGTTATCAAGGCACCATGACGCGCCGCATGCGCGTCGGTTTCGCCTGGAACAACATGGCCATTGCCGAGCTGCGTGACCTGAACCGCCACCGCACGGGGCACCGCTACACGCCCTTGATCCAAGCTGGATTTTACCTGCCACCGGAGATCGCCCGCGCGCCACACCAGGCTCTGCTCGACGAACAGGCGGCGTTGACGCGCGACTTGATGTCACGGGGCTCGGCCAGCTACGTTTATTCATTGCTCCTCGGCGCGCAGACCCCGTTCGAGCACAGTACTCACGGCGACAAGTTTATCTATGAAGCGGAGTTGCGCACCGGCATGGGCGCGCATTTCCGCTATGCGGAACATCTCAGTGCCGCCCTGCGTGAGTTTTTTGTGCAAGTGCCGGAAGCCAAGTCGTGGGTGGTTGAAGGCATCGCCGAGCCGGAATAATTGGCTTGCGGCAGCAAGGCGGCAAAGGAGCATTGCTGCCGACTGGAAACGAACCGAATTCACGCCTTGGCAGGGGCAATCCCCGCCGTTGATTTTCCGCCCAGCGTTTCCGTCGGGTCCCTCTCCTGATGTCCGTTCGATTCAAAATCCTGCAATTCAACATGCAGTTTGGCCAGGGCTGGCGCGACGTTGATCCGGATCATGCTCCGATCGATCTCGCGGCCACGATTGCGGAAATCAAAAGCCATGATGCCGACCTGATTCTCTTGCAAGAGGTTGAGAAAGCGGAACCGGGCGGCACGCAACCGCCGCTGCCTCCCAACTACAGCTATCTCAAGCAGGAGCTCAGGGGCTACGACAGCCACTTTGCTTTTCCCCGGGAAGATCCGCGGGAACTGCCCTTTGGCATTGGACTGGCGATTTTCTCCCGCACGCCGCTGCGCGATCGGATGCTCCTCAATCTCCCGTCGCCCGCAGTGGGGTTTCAGTTCAACGGGGAGGAAAAGACCCCGACGGACCGCCTCTTGATCGGAGCAACCACCACCATTGGCGGCCGGGACTTGCGCGTGCTGAACACCCATCTGCTCGCGCTCTTCATGCTGAAAACGAGCAGCGAAGTGCACAACGAGCAGCGGCAACTGGTGGCGGAAGAACTGAAACGAAGCACCGGACCGACTTTGTTGGGCGGTGATTTCAACGTCCGGCTGCACGAGTCGCTCGTGGCCCAATTTGACGCGGTCGGTTTCAAGACCGTGCAAAGCACGGAAATCACGTGGCGTCGGTTCCCCTACGTGCTCGACCACATTTTCTACAACGCGCCGTTTCGCGTCGTCAGCCATGAAGTGAGGCCAACGCCCACGTCGGATCATCACGCGCTCGTGGCGGAATTGGAATTTGTTGACCGCTGACGGTTGCGGCGGCGGTCAGGCGCGACGGGCGCGTTCCTTGTCCGAGTCCCGTTCCTCTTCCAGCCGGGCTTTCTCGCTGCTCATTTGCTTCCGGATCTTGTCGGCCTCTTCGTATTGGCGGGTGGCCAGGGCGCTGTTGAGCTGCTGTTTCAGGAAGATTTCGCGTTCCGCGATCTTGCCTCGGTAGACGCGGTCGATCTCGGCCAGCTGCTGTTTCTTCGCGGCCGACACCGGTCCGCTGGAGGGATCGGACTTGGCCAGGCGTTCCATTGCGAGTTCATAGGCGCTCTTCATGAGAGGGAAGAGTGACGGCTCTAGCCAAACTTCACACCCAAAATCATCGTCAGGGCCAAAACAACCACCGCCAGCCAGTGGCCGTGGGGCACGCGACGGCTCGCAACCAGGAGCATGGTGCCTAGAACCGCGACCTGCGCCGCCGGACCCATCCACGCCCGGTCAAACGTAGCCGGAAAATAGACGCCGGGCACGGCGGTCGTCCATTTCACCAAGGCATCCATGGTGAGAATGACGACCGCGGAGGCGTGATTGAAGAGGATGCTCAGCGGCAGGAGTCCCACCAAGCCGCAGAGCAACGAGATGAATCCACCGATGATCGCGAGGGAGGCGAGAGGCACAATGACGAGGTTTCCCAGCAGGGCACCGGGCGAAAAAAGACCGAAGTTTCCAATGCTGCCCGGAGTGCTGGCAATCACCGCCGCCCACGTGATTGCGGCGGCGGCGAGAAAACCGTCACCTCCCCAGCGCGTGGCGTGTCGCCACCAGCCCCAATGGGACTCGGGTAGTTCGCGCCATGGTTTCCACGCGCTTCGCCACCGGTCGGCGAGCGGCCCACCCATGACCACCAGCGCCGTGACGACCGAATACGACATCTGAAAACCGGCCATGAAGAGCTGCCGTGGCTCCAACAACAGCGTGGTGAACGCGGCCGCGGCCAGGGCCGCGAGGGAATTGCCGGGCAGGCGGAAGACGCGGGAGGAAACAAGGAAGGCGATCATCAGAAATGCCCGCTCGGCTGGGGTACTGGCTCCCGTCACCTGCACATAGAGCCAGAGGACCACGAGTCCGGCGATGCTTGCCTCCCGCCGGGGCACCCGGAGCAAGGTCAACCCGCTCAGGATGGCGGTGGCGATCACGCCCACGTGCAGACCACTGATCGAAAAAATATGAAACACACCGCTGCGCATGAAGGCGCTCTGCTGTTCGCTCGACAGCACGGCCTTCTCTCCGAGCAACATCGCTTGGTAGAGAGAGGAGATCTGGGGGTAGCGATCAAGACCCTGCTCCAGGATCCCATCCAGCCGTTCTCGGACCCGCGCGCAGAAATGACGGAACCGTTGCGGCGGTCGCTGTTGCTCGTGCAGCTGGCCGCGCATCAGTCGCAGGCGAACGCCAAGACTTTCGAGATAACGATCGAAGCCACGGGACGAACCAACCGCCGGTGGCACAGGTTCGACGAGTCCACGGTAGCGGTAATGGCCGGAGACATCGGGCACCGTGCTGATGCGACGGATCGCGGCGAAATAGACCCGTTGACCCGCGAGTCCCGAGGCCGGTCCCTCCGCGCTTACGATGCGGGCGAGGCCACTGAAGGTTTTGCGCTGCGGTGCGGGCGCGTAAATCTGTTCAATCTCCAGCACGACATTCACCTCTCGCGGCGCCGCGTCCCAAGTCAGGCCCGGCGGTGAGCGCAGCGGCAACCACAGATAGCCCGCGAGGCCGGCCGTCCCGATCAAGGTCGCACTCCAAGCGAATTGTGCCCCGCGAGCGCCGCGCTGCCGAAACAGCCACGCCACCACCGCCATTCCGCCCGCAACGCCCGCCCCCCAGCGGACATCAAGAGGCACGGGGCGATGGAGCTCCGCCAGGGTCAAGCCCGCCATGAAGGGCAGCAACAACCACAAGAGGGGAGCGCGCAGTGAACCGGGCGAAGACATGGCAGCGAGGTCTCGGCCCGTGAGAAGACTGCCCGGGCAGCAAAACAGAGTGTGGCTCGCCTTCAAACTTGTTTCGCGCGCAGCGGGAGCCCACGGTTGGAGTCCATGGCACGTGGCGATGATCAAGCTTCACTCTTTGGCGAGGACGCGGAGGAATCCCGGCCGGCGTCGGAAGTGGCCGGGGCCTCTTTGGCCCATCAACCGCTCGCGGCCCGCATGCGACCCCGCGCGTTGCGGGAGGTGGTGGGGCAGGACCATATTACCCGCGAGGGCAGTCTCTTGCCGCGGCTCATTGCGACGAACCGGTTCGGCAGTCTCGTCTTCTACGGTCCGCCGGGCTGCGGGAAGACCAGCATTGCCGAGGCGATCGCGCGGGAAACGCAGAGCCGCTTCGTGCGCGTCAACGCCGTGATGAGCAACGTCGCCGAGTTGCGCGAGATCCTCGCGATCGCCCGTCGCCGGCCCGAGGCGCGCACGCTGCTCTTCATCGACGAGCTGCACCGTTTCAACAAGGCCCAGCAAGACCTGCTGCTCCCGGACGTGGAGGAGGGCAATGTGCGGTTGATCGGCGCGACGACGCACAACCCCGGGTTCTACGTCAATCCCCCGCTGCTGAGCCGCAGTCATCTTTTCCGGCTCGAGCCGTTGTCAACGGAGGCCGTGGCGGGCGTCCTGCGCAAGGCGCTGCTCGACGCCGAGCGCGGGCTGGGCGCACGGGCTCATTCCGCGGCGGACAAAGTGCTCACGGACCTGGCGGTGTTGTGCGACGGCGATTTGCGCCGCGCCTTGAACGCCCTTGAGGTCATCGCCCTTTCCCTGCCGGAACAGGCGGCGATCACCGAACAGGAAATCGAAGTCTTCGCCCGCGAGCGCCGGATTCGCTACGACGCCGACGAGGACGAACACTACGATACGATTTCCGCGTTCATCAAGAGCTGCCGCGGTAGCGACCCGGATGCCGCGATGTATTGGCTGGCGAAGATGCTCGCCGGGGGCGAAGACGCGCGCTTCATCGCGCGGCGACTGGTCATTCTGGCGAGTGAAGATGTGGGATTGGCTGATCCGCTGGCGTTGCCGCTGGCGGTCGCGGCGCACCACGCGTGCGACTTCATCGGCTTGCCCGAGGCCGAGCTCACGCTGGCCCACGCGACGCTTTACATTGCGGCCGCACCGAAGAGCAATTCCGCCACCCTCGCGCTGGGTGAGGCAAAGCGCGCGTTGAAAGAGCAACCGGTGCAGTCGGTGCCGGTTCACCTGCGGGACAAAGGCGGCCAGGCCAGCAAGCGGGCCGGGCACGGCAAGGGCTACCTCTATTCGCATGATTTTCCGGAAAACATTTCCGGACAGAACTACCTCGAAACTCCCCTGGATCTGTTTGTGCCCAAGGCGGTCGGAGCCGAGGCCAAGATGGCAGAGCGATTGGCGCGTTGGCGCGCCTTGCGAGACCAAGTGCGGCCCGGCTAGGCCGGCCACGTGAAGAATTTGCCAAAAGGGTGTCGTTGCCCAGTCCCGGCGGCGCAAGACTTGCCGCCGGCCTCCGACCGGTTAACGTGAAGACATGAGAAAGCACTTCCTCCTCCTGTTGCTCGGCCTGTTGGCGACCAGTTTCGGATTGAGCGAAGCCCAGACAGTGCGCCCGGGCGCGAAGGGAAAAGCGCCGACCAAATCCCAGCAGAAAGAGGAGCCCAAGATCGAGGGCCTGGAGATCGCCCGTCCGGACGGGACGTTTCTCGGGCTCACCATGGAGGCCGGTCGGTTCAAGCTGGCTTTCTACGACCAGGACAAGAAGCCGATGGCGGTCAATGTGCAGCGAGCTGTCGGGCGGTGGCCCAATGTTCACGGACCGGGCCAAAACCGGACGATCCTGAATGTCGCCGGGGACGGCACCTACCTGCTCGGGGCGCAATTCGTGCGTCCACCGCTCTCTTTCCGGCTCTTTTTGATTCTGGTGACGGGCGACAGTGAAGAGGGAACGGAAAACTATAACGTCGATTTTCACGGGTAGCCGCGCGAGATCGTTGAAGCTGTATGGCCCTGTTGCACATCGCGGGCGGAGTCGCCCTCATGCTTTTTGGCATTCGCTTTCTCCGCAAGGGATTGGAGC
>JAUXOH010000155.1 GCA_030682505.1 Candidatus Didemnitutus sp.
CGATTTCCTCCGCATTGATCCCCACCTCGGCACGGACACCGAGTTCCGCGACTTCATCGCCCAAGCCCACGCGCGCGGCCTGAAGGTCTACATGGACATCATCACGAATCACACCGCCGACGTGATTCAGTATGCCGGGGGCGACTACTCCTATGTGGGTGAGGAGTCGGCTCCCACCCGCCGCGCGGATGGCGTGCCCTTCACCGCCCGGTCCGTGGCCTTCAACGGACATTCCTTGGCGTCCCTTGCTTTCCCCGAACTCGACGCCGCCCGCAGTTTCGCCCGCACGCCAGTCGTGCCGCCCGCCGAACTGACCACCAAAAATCCCGCCTGGCTCAACAACCCCATCTATTACCATAATCGCGGCAACAGTACCTTTGAGGGCGAAAGCTCCCTCTACGGCGACTTCAGCGGACTCGACGACACGTTCACTGAACACCCCGACGTTGTTCGCGGCTTCACCGACATCTACCGGCACTGGATCGAGTCCTACGCCATCGACGGCTTCCGCATCGACACCGTGCGCCACGTCAATCTCGAGTTCTGGCAGGCCTTCTCGCCCGCGCTCCGGGCCAGCGCCCGCGCGGTCGGCCGCCCGGGCTTCATCCAATTTGGTGAAGTCGCCAACGACAACGGCGACATTTCCCTCCTGAGCGAGTTTTCCACCACCGCCCCGACGGACGCGACGCTCGACTTTGGCTTCTTCCGCGCCGCGCAAGCCTACGTCGCCCAGGGCAACAGCGCCGAGCGGCTCGCCGCCATTTTCGACCAGGACGACCGCTACACTGACCACGACAGCAACGTCCACACCACCACCACGTTTCTTGGCAACCACGACGCCGGTCGCTTCGCCTACTTCCTCAAGCTCGACAACCCCGACGCCACGCCCGCGCAGCTCAGCGAACTCGTCCGGTTCGGTCACGGACTCCTCTTCCTCGCGCGCGGTCAGCCCGTTCTCTACTACGGCGACGAACAGGGCATGATCGGTCGGGGCGGCTGGGACATGCAGGCCCGCGAAAGCCTCTTCGCGTCGCAGGCCCCGGATTTTCGCGACGCCTCACTGCTCGGCACCACCCGCACCGGCGCTGACGACAAGTTTGACCCGCAACATCCCTTTTATCGCTACTTCCGTACCCTCGCCGACCTCCGCGCCGCCAGCCCCGCCCTCCGCCACGGCGCCATGCTCGTGCGCGCCTCGGCTCATCCCAACGTTTTCGCCTTCTCCCGGATCGCCCGCGAGGAACGCGTCGAACACCTCGCCGCCTTCAACAACTCCCGCACGGAAATTGTCACCGTCACGCTGCCGACCAGCCAACCCGCCGGCGCCACGTTCGCGGTGCAGCACGACTCCGGTTCGAGCGCCGCCACCTCCCTCACCGCCGACGCGGCGGGCCGCGTCACCATCACGCTCGCTCCCCTGCATTTCGCCCTCTGGCGAGCGGAGGCGCCGCTGCCCGTGCCCTCCCGGGCTCCGACCATCACCTTTTTCTCGCCCGCCGACGGGGCCTCGCTCGGCTTCCCCACCCGTACCGTGGACGGTCACCGCCTCTCCATCCGCCAGGAACTCCGCGCCGAGGTCACGGACACCGACGGGGTCGCCGAGGTCACCTTTGCCCTCGTGCGCGACTCGCACCCCGCGCAGTTCGAACTGCTCGGGGTCGACGATGCCGCCCCCTACCGGATCTTCTGGCAGCCGCCACCCGACCTCGCCCCCGGCGAACGCTTCTCCCTCGTGGCCACGGTCAATGATCTCCGCGGCCACGTCGCCACGACGCGGCTCGACGGCTTGACCGTCGCCGCCGGCTCGCCCGTCTTCGGCACCCGCGGCGCCACCGTCCCGGTCATCACCGTCGCTCCCGCTCCCGCGCTCAGCTCCCGACCCGGCGAGACAATTTCCCTCTCCGTTGCCGCCACCGGCACCGGCGAACTCGAGTACCAATGGCTGCACCAGGACGAGGAGATTCCCGGCGCCACGCAGGCGGACCTGGCTTTGGCGGTGGATCCTGCGAGCGCGGGACGCTACCGCGTGATGGTGCGCAACCACGTCGGCACGGTCCTCAACACGGAAACCGTGTTGCACGTCGGCGCCCCGGCCTCCGGCGCGCGCATCGAAAAGCACCCCGCCTTCCCGTCGCAATTCGTCGCGGCCCGCCAGGTCGACGTCTGGCTGCCCCCGGGCTATGACGCTTCCGGCGCCGGGCGCTACCCCGTCGTCTATATGCACGACGGGCAGAACCTCTTCGACCCCGCGACCAGTTACACCGGCGTGCCTTGGGGCGTGGACGTGGCGATGGATCGCCTTATTGCCCGCGGCGCGGCGCGCCCGGCGATCATCGTCGGCATCTGGAACACCCCGGCCCGTTTCGCCGAATACATGCCGCAAAAGGCCACCACGCCCGCCGCCGTGGCAAAAATGATTGCCCGCTTCAATCTGCCCGCCTCACCGCCGCAAGCCGACGCCTACTTGCGGTTCTTGGTCGAGGAGCTGAAGCCTTTCATTGATCGCTCCTATCGCGCGCTTCCGGGGCGCGAACACACGTTCATCATGGGCTCCAGCATGGGCGGCCTGATTTCCGCCTACGCAGTGACCGAATACCCGGAAATCTTCGGTGGCGCCGGTTGCGTCTCCACCCACTGGCCCGCAGACGACGGCGCCGTGATCAACTACCTCGCGCAACATCTTCCGCCACCGGGCGCACACAAATTCTACTTCGACTACGGCACCGAGGCGCTCGACGCCGACTACGAACGTTACCAGCGGCGCGTTGATGCCGTCATGCGCGCCGCCGGCTATACGGCGGGCCGCGACTGGCTCACGCGCAAATTCCCCGGCGCCACCCATTCCGAGTCATCGTGGCGCGAACGCGTGGACATCCCCCTCTCTTTTCTGCTTAAGTCCTGATCCAATCCCATGCGCTTGCTTCGTCTCCTCACCCTCCTCGCGCTGGCCGCCGCCGCGCTCACCGCCTTCGCCTCCCGCGCCCAGCCCGTCATCGGCCTCTCGCTCGACACGCTCAAGGAAGAGCGCTGGCAGCGCGACCGCGATCTGTTCACCGCCGAAGCCGAACGCCTCGGCGCGTCCGTGATCGTGCAATCCGCCAATTCCGACGACACCCGCCAGGTGCGCGACATCGAGTCGCTCATCACGCGGGGCGTCGATGTGCTCGTGGTCGTGCCGCACAACGGCGCCGCCATGACCCGCGCCATGCGCTCCGCCAAGGAAGCCGGCATTCCCGTCATCTCCTACGATCGCTTGATTCTCAACGCCGACGTCGAGCTCTACCTCACCTTCGACAACGTCAAGGTCGGCGAGCTGCAGGCGCAGTGGGTGCTTGATCGCTGGCCGGCCGATCAGCCGTTGCGCATCGTGCGCCTCTACGGCGCCCCCACCGACAACAACGCCAAGCTTTTCAAACAAGGGCAGGACAACGTGCTTCAGCCCCTCATCAAATCCGGTCGCGTGACCGTCGTCGCCGAGGACTGGGCCCTCGATTGGAAACCGGAGAACGCCAAGAAAATCATGAACGCCGCCATCACCAAGCACGGCCATGCCTTCGACGCGGTGATCGTGTCGAACGACGGCACCGCCGGCGGCGCCATCCAATCCCTCCTCGAGGAGGGCCTTGCCGGAAAAATCCTCGTCACCGGTCAGGACGCCGATCTGGCCGCCTGCCAGCGCATCATGCGCGGCACGCAAAGCATGACGGTGTTCAAGCCGGTCGCCAAACTGGCCTCCCTCACCGCCCGCACCGCCGTCGCCCTCGCGCGCGGAGAGAAAGTTGCCGGCACCACGACCCTCGACAACGGCTACAAACAGGTGCCCTGCCTCTTCGAGGAGATTGTCTCGGTCGACAAGTCCAACTTGATGGACACCGTCGTCGCCGCTGGCTTCCACCCGGCGGAAAAACTGCAATAGGCCCCGTCCGCGCTGACGCCCCGCTCGATGTCCACACCGCTGCTCGAGGTTCGCTCCCTGACGAAGCGTTTTCCCGGCGTTCTGGCGTTGCACGAGGCGTCCTTTGATTTGCGCCCCGGCGAGGTGCACGCGCTCTGCGGCGAGAACGGCGCGGGCAAATCGACCCTGATCAAGCTGCTCGCGGGCATCCATCCGCACGGCAGCTACACGGGCGATATTTTTGTCGACGGCCGGGCGGCTCGCTTCAAGAGCATCCGCGACGCCAATGCGGCGGGCATCGCCGTCATCACCCAGGAATTCGCGTTGGTGGACGAGCTCTCGATTGCGGAGAATCTTTTTCTCGGTCGCGAGCCCCTGCGCCACGGCATCATCGACTGGCCGGCCATGCAGCAGCGCGCCGCCGCGTTGCTCCAGGAATTCGGCCTCGCCCTCCATCCCGAGACGTTGGTGCGCGAGCTGGGCATCGGCCAGAAGCAACTCGTCGAGATTCTCCGCGCCCTCGACAAACAATCGCGCGTGCTCGTGCTCGACGAGCCCACCGCCGCACTGCCCGAACACGAGGTCGGCGTCCTGTTTGCGCACGTGCGCCGGCTCCGCGACCGGGGCACCGCCTGCATCTACATCTCCCACAAACTCGACGAGGTCTTCGCTCTCGCCGACCGCATCACCGTGCTGCGCGATGGCGAGACCATCGCCACGCGCGTCACCACCGCGTGCACGCTCGCCTCCGTGATTCGCGACATGGTCGGCCGCGACATCACCGAGCTCTTTCCCCGCACCGCTCCCCACGCCGCGGGTGACGTCCAATTGCGCGTGACCGGACTCTCCGTGGCGCGCGAAACCGGAGCGGCGCCGTTTCTGCGCGACCTCAGTTTTGAACTGCGAGCCGGCGAAGTGCTTGGCATCGGCGGACTCATGGGCGCGGGCCGGACGGAATTGTTGATGCACCTTTTTGGGGCCTGGGGCGCGCGCGTGGCAGGGACGGTCGAACTCGAGAGACACCCCTACGGCGCGCCCTCCCCCGGGGAATCGATCCGGCGCGGACTCGTGCTCGCGAGTGAGGATCGGCGGCGCTACGGCCTGGTGCTTGACCAGAGCATTGGTTTCAACCTCTCGCTCTCCAACCTGCATGAATTCACCCGGCTCGGCGTCGTGCAGCGCGCGCCAGAGGAGGTGCGCAACCGGCACTTTTTCTCCGCGCTCCAGATCAAGGCCGAAGACCAACGCGTGCTCGCCGGCACGCTGTCGGGCGGCGGTCAACAGAAGGTCGTGCTCGGTAAGGCGCTCATGACCCGCCCGCGCGTCGTGTTGCTCGACGAACCCACGCGCGGCATTGATGTCGGCGCGAAGCTCGAGGTTTATGAACTGATCAACCAACTCACCGACGACGGTCAGGCGGTCGTGCTGGTGTCGAGTGAACTGCCCGAGCTCATGGGCATGAGCGACCGGATCCTGATGCTGTCCGAGGGACGCATCGGCGGTGAGTTCGCCCGAGTAGACTTCTGTCAGGAAAAACTTCTCGCCGCCGCCATGGCCTCCGCCCCTTCGTGAAAAACCGCGCCCTCCTCCAATCCCTCGCCCTGCCGGCCGCGCTCGTCGCCGTCGCGGTGTTCTTTACGGTGCAGGAATCCTCCTTCCTCGGCGCGCGCAACCTGACGCAGCTGCTGATCGAGTTCTCCATGGTCGGCACGTTGGCGCTCGGGATGTTTCTCATCATCCTCACCGGCAACATCGACCTCTCGGTCGGCAGCGGCGTGGGCTTGATCGGCGGTGTCGCGGCCGTGCTGGTGTTTCAACACGAGTGGGGCGCCCCGGCGGCCCTCGGGCTTGGACTCGTCGCGGCGCTCGCGCTGTGGGCCTTGATGGGTGCGCTGATCGTGAAACAGCACATCCCGTCGTTCATCATCACGCTCGGCGGCCTGCTGGTGTTCAAGGGACTCTTCTGGCTCGTGATTGAAAACTCCACCGTGCCGGTCGCGCGCGGCGACGAGGACAATCTCTACTCTCATCTCACCACCTACTACCTGCCGCACTCCGCCGGTCTCATGCTGGCCTTCGCGTGCTCCGTCATCGTTGGCGTGCTGGCTTGGCGCGGGCGCGCCGCCCGGCTCGCGCATGACCTGCCCGCCGAACCGCTGCACCGCACACTGACAGCACCGGGACTCGTCGCGGTGGTGTCCTTCGGGCTCGTGTTCATCTGCAACCAGTTTCGCGGCGTGCCCCTGGCGGTCGTGGTGCTGGGTGCGGCCACGGCGTTGATCTATTTTCTCACGCGCCACACTCCTTTCGGGCGCTACCTCTACGCCATCGGCGGCAACGAGGAGGCCGCGCGCCTCTCCGGCATCCGCGTTGATCGCGTGGTGATCGGCGCCTTTGCCCTGATGGGCGCCATGGTGGCGATCACGGGCTTCATGACCACGGCGTATTCCGGTGCGTCCACGACGACGGTCGGCGAACTGATGGAACTCGATGCCATCGCCGCGTGCGTGATCGGCGGCACCGCGCTCAAGGGCGGACGCGGCACGGTGTGGGGCGTGTTGCTCGGTGCGCTCATCATGACGATGCTGCTCAACGGCATGACCCTCATGGCCGTCGCGCCCGAATT
>JAUXOH010000164.1 GCA_030682505.1 Candidatus Didemnitutus sp.
GATTCGCCCACTCCTTCGGCACCCTCAACATCACGGGCAATTCGACCTTGGATTTTTCGGCCTCCTCCAATTCCAGTCTCAACATCGGTTCTCTCACCTTTGGCACTGTCGGCTATACCCTCGCGGTCAACGGCTGGACCGGTGCGCAGGATTTCTTCACGACGCCCACCAGTCCCGGCACCCGCTATAATCCTCCGCTCAACCAAGTGATCTTCGCCGGGTGGGCGGGCGAGAACACGACGTGGCAGTCGTGGGACAATCAGATTCTCCCCGTGCCCGAACCCACGACCTACGGCGCGATCCTGATCGGCCTGGTGATGGGCTTGCTCGGCTACCGCCGCTGGCGGCAGCAACCTCCCGTCCTGAGACCCCGGATCGGGTAGGCTGCAGGAATCTCGTTTAGACTGCGATTTCTCCAGTCACGGTTTCTTGGGCGGTTCGTCCTTGGCCGGGTAGAGCAGATCGATGCCCTTCTTCCCCGTGGGGACGACAGTGATCCGCTTGGCTTCGTCGTATTCGAGATTGGGCGAGTTATCGGGATTGAGGTAGGACTCGATCAAGTAGTCGCCCGCCCCTCCCATGATGGTGAAACGTCCATAATTGCCACTGCTGAACCGGACGAAGTAGTCGAGTTTTCCGTGGACCGGGCGCATGAAATACATGCTGGACTGGTAGCCGTCGCTAGGCGCGGTGAACGCAAACGGATCCAGGCGTTGCTGGATGCCGCCGCCGAGCACCACCATTTCCAGCCGGCGGATCGGTTGACCCGAAGCATCGCGCTCGGCCGTCTCGACCCGACGGAGGGTCACATGCTCCGGTCGGTCGCGCCGGCGAGAATGGTTGAAGAAGCTGAAGCTGCGCTCGGGCTCGTTGCCGTCAAAGCGGACATGGGTCTGCAGTTGCACCAGCTCAGCCGCCTCGCCTTTTTTGCGGAGACGGAAGATTTCCGGTCTGGCGGGGTCGGGCTTGAAGTCGGGACCGCGGTCGTTGCCGGCGTAAGTGAAGCTACGTCTGGAATCTCTTTGTTCATAGTAGTCCGGATGAGTAACCTGAACGTCGAGGTATTTTCCGCGGATGCCCGAAATGGTAAAACGACCATCAGGGGCTGATTGGATTTGCCGTGTGCCGACGAATGATCCTTCGACGGAAACATACTCAACGGTGGCACCGGCCACCGGTTTTCCGTTCAAATCCAGCACCGAGCCATAAAGCACAATGGGCGTATTGTATTCGCGATTAGCCCGTTCTATCCGTTCCTGGCGGTAACGCAGTCGCTCAGCCTCATCGGCAGATTCTAGAGCCGTGTCCTCGTCTTCATCTTGCTTGGTGATGGCAGCCGGCTCGGCGCTGACCTTCGTCTCCGGCGCCGGCCGCTGCTTCTCGGCAGCGGTTGCCTCTCCGAGGGAATCGGAGGACTTGCGGTGATTGAAAAACACCCAAAGCACGAGCCCGGCAACAAGGAGGGCGATGAGAGTTGCGGTCAGTTTTTTCATGGGACTGCGACTGGAGTGACGGCGCTGGTAATGGCAGCGTAGAACTCCATTAGTTGACGCTGGATCGGCCGGTTGAATTGCGCGCTGTGTTCATCGGCATCACGGGTGAAACGGAGTGGAAGATCTTGGAGGTCGATGTTTTGCGATGAACTGTCCTGAGGGAATTTCGTAAATGGCTGAGCTCCGACGGCACGAGTGCGGGAGCGGGCGAGGAAAGCCAGCGATTCATGAATTAAGGTGACTTCGCGCAGCAGCTTCTTGCCGCCATAAAGTCCGGCTGTTTTGTTGAGATACGCGTAAGTGCCCTGCCCACTTGGATTGTAAGGCTTGTCGCCCTGATGGGCGAACCAGTTAACGTTGATACCGAACTTGCCCGTTTGCAGGGCGAAATCTTCGGCATTGTAGTAGTTGATCGTCGGCACCGCTATCTGACCCAAAAAGCCGCGATAGCCCAGGTCGGCCGCCAAGTCGGGGGTGGGATTCTTTGCCTCCGCTTTCAACAGCTCAGGATCGTTGAGCACGGACCGGACGTCATAGCAGCCAGCGGAAACGGCGGCCTGCATCATGATCTGCAGATCAGCTGGCGCACCACGGCGAAGCGCCTCGCCCGTCACGATGTTGCCCATGCTGTGGGCGACGACGACCAATCGTCCGTCTTGATGCGCGCTGCGCAAGGCGCGCAGATAGTTGTCCAGGGCTGCTCCTGATTTCCAGGCGCGATGCTCCGACTGATCGAATGTCAGGTAGCCATTGAGCTTGGAATCATCGCCGGAATGGGTCGGCCAGGTGAAGGCGTGGAACCGACCCTTGTAGCCGGCGTGCCACAGGCGCTTGAACATGATCTCAGCCCAGTTCTGCCGCTCCCACTCCCTGAGCCGCCATCCATGTACCCAGACCAAATCGACATTCAACTGATCAGCGGGCGTGACAAGCTGGGGATACACCACCTCCCAACTCATGTCCGGTGTCTGCCCATTCGTCTCCCATGGCGGAGGGAAGCCATTGGCGGGGGTGGCGCGCACCCGCCTGAAAAAATCACTCACTCGACGCAGCGACAAATGCACGGGATCGGCCGCCAGCGTCGTGCCGTCCCCCTGAGTGAGCCGCAACGTCAGTTCGCAGGCTCCCGGCGTGACCCCTTCCCAGAGGAAACGAAGGTGGCCGTTGTCCCAGTCAGCCGGAGTGAGGCGTTGCTCCAGATGCGACCAGATCGTGATGCCATTCCCGGATGTGCCGGAGGGGAGAGCGACGTTGGTGGCGTCGGTTGTGACGAGGGTTCGGGCATAGGTCTCGTCGGTGAGATAGCGGGTTTCAGCTCCCGAACTTGGCGTGGAGAAAAGCCGGATGGTGCCGGCTCCGCGCATTTCCAGTGCGAGCGTGGCGCCGCCTTCGAGCGCGCTCCTCAATTCCGGCGTGAGTTTCAGAGCGAGACGGGCGAAATCCTCCAGGTCGCGCGTCTGCCTGGCGGTGGAGATAAGCAAGTCAGCTGAGTCGGCCGGCCCGTCGTTCAATTCGGCACCACTGTTATCGCGATCGTCGTTGGTCCAGAAATAGAACGGCTGGCTTGGCGTGGTGACATCAGACGGTAAATCGAAATCGGTGTTTCCGCTGCGATCCGCATCGGTGCGGATATCCAACCGCAACGCCGGCCCGGGAGTGAGGACGAAACCACGCTGGTTTCCCTGAAAGAACCCGTCTCCCGCGATTTGCCCTTCTTCGTTGATGGCGGAGAGAAACAGGTCTGACCATTCCGTTCCATTGAGCAGCAAGCGCTCCATGACCGCCACTTCATAGGCTGCTTGCGCGTTTTTCCGCCAGATCACGGCTTGCCCGTCCGCTTCGCCAACGATGACTCCCGCATTGTTGATGGCCCACGCGAAACCGTCGGTCGCGTCATCAGGGAGGGGCAACGCATGCGTTCCGGTTCCCGGGCTCCAGTAAAACGGGCGACTGTCGTTGCTGCCGCCCAGGTAAAATTCTCCGACGATCACTCCGCCATCGTTCAGTCCCCAGGCATGGCCGCCCACTCCGCCTGCGGGCAACGGCACCAGTTGTGGGCTGCCGGATGTCCAGATGACCGGGCGGCGTCCGTCACGACCGCGTGATGTTCCCGTAATCAGGCCAAAGTTATTTATCGCGACCGGGCGCGCCGACCAGTCGCCGCCGAGCGGCTCCAGATGTTGGAAATTCCCGGCTTGCCAGCGATAGCCGCCGGTGGGTCCTCCCGTGCCGACGACCATACCGCTGTTGTTCATCGCGTAGGCTTCCTGGACAAAGTAGCCGGGCGGAGGCAAGATACGCTGCATGGAAGTGCCGGTCCAGAAAAACGCCCCCGAGTTGGTCCCAGCCGAGGACACGTCCCCAGCCGCCTGACCTGCGTCATTGAGCGCAAAAGCGACACTTGAATTTGCCGGGAGTGCATGGATGTTTCGCGGCACGCCATTTGTCCAAATGACCGCGAGGTTTTCGGAACGTCCGGCCGCCTGTCCATTTGCGTTGATTGCATAAGCTCCCGAATACGTGTGCTCGTCAAGTGGCTCCAAGATCAAGGCGGAATAATTTTGAGCGTAGGTGAAGCCAAACGCGTTGGAAAAAAACAAGACAACGGGAAGAAGATATGTGCGTTCTTTCATGGTTCGTTTGGATTTAGACGTTGGCGTATGCTTCCCCCGAAGCGCACATTCTTGAACGGGGAAAATCGCCTGAATTCAGGTGATTTGGGCGCCGCTCCAATGGAACGGTATTGCTCGGAGCCGCAAAAAGCGCGCGAGGCCGAAGCCGTCGCGCGCGGTGATTGTGACTGGAGGAAAACTACTCGTTCTCTTCCGGTGGCGTGAAGCCGCGGCGCAGGACGTTCTCGGCCACCATGCGGGGGAAGAGGAAGTTTTCCAGATACTCGGGACTGCCGGCCTTGCTGCCGCCGCCCGACATCTTGAAGCCACCGAAGGGATGCCGTTCGACGATGGCGCCGGTGCAACCCCGGTTCAGGTAGAGATTGCCGACGAAGAACTCCTGCTGCGCGCGTTCCAGCGCCCTCGGGCTGCGCGAGAAAAATCCGCCCGTCAGCGCGTAGTCGTTGTCGTTGGCCATCGCGAAAGCCTCGTCGAGGTCCTTCGCCTTGAGGATCGCGAGCACCGGCCCGAAGATTTCCTCACGCACGATCTTGTGGTCGACTTTGCACCCGGTGAACACCGCCGGCGGCACAAAGTAGCCCCCGCTGGCAACCTGTTCCGGCGTGAGCTTGGCCTGCCAGGCGAGTTTGCTCTCTTTCTTCCCGTCCTCGATGTAGCCGAGAATGGTTTTCTGCGCGGCGCCGTCGATGACCGGGTTGACGATCGTGCCCGGGAGCGACGGATCGCCCATCGGGATGGTCGGGCAGGCGGAGACGAGACGTTCGACAAACTTGTCGTGCACACCCTCGAGCACGATGAGCCGCGAGAGCGCGGAGCACTTTTGTCCGGCAAAGCCGAATGCGCTGTAGAGCACCGCGGGGATCGCCTCGTCGAGGTCGGCGTCGTTGTCGATGATCATGGCGTTCTTGCCTCCCATCTCGCACACGACCTTCTTCAGGTTGAGTTGGCCGGGCTTGGTCTTGCCCGCCTCTTCCCAGATCCCGAGACCCACTTCACGCGAACCGGTGAAGGCGATGAAATCGATCTTCGGGTGCGCCACCAGATGCGCGCCCGCATCGGCGCCGGAGCAGGGGAGGTAGTGCAAGGCCCCGGCCGGCACGCCGGCTTCAGTCATGATGTCCATCAAGTACGCGCCGATAATTGAGGTCTGGCGCGCGGGCTTGATGATGACGCAATTGCCTGCGACGAGCGGAGCGACCGTGAGGCCGGTGAGGATCGCGAGCGGAAAATTCCACGGGGCCACGGCCACACCGACGCCGCGGGGTGTCCATGTTGACACGCAGCGTTCGCCGGGGACGTGTTGCGTCACGACCGGCTTCGCCAGCCGGCGCATCTCGATCGCGTAGAAGCGGAGAAAGTCGATCGCCTCGGACGTATCGCCGTCGGCTTCGACCCAGGGTTTGCCGCCTTCGAGGATGAGCAGGGAATTGATCTCCATGCGGCGCGCCTCCATGAGGTCGGCGGCGCGTTCGAGCATCTTGGCGCGGTCGTCAACCGGCGTGGCGCGCCATTTCGGGAAGAACGCCACGGAGGCCGCGACGGCATCCTCGGCGTCCTGCACGGTGCCCTTGGCCCAGTAACCCACGATCTGGGCGGGGCGCGCCGGATTGACCGAGGGGAGGAAGGGCCGGTCGGTGATTTTTTTGCCGTTGATAATGACCGGCCACTTCTTGCCGAGCTGCGTGGTCTCGAAGTGTTTCAGCGCGACCCGCTGCTTCTCGCGGCTGGACGCGAGCGTGTAGTCGGTGTTGGCGGCGTTGATGAACGCGCCGGCGGGACGAAACTTGCGCGCGAGGGGTTCCGGTGCGGCGGCGATGGCGTCGACCGGATTCCCGAGAAGCTGCTCCTTGCTTGCCTCGCCCATGTTCTTGATCCGGAGGAAACCCTCGTTCGAGGTGTTCTCGAGCAGGCGGCGCACGAGGTAGGCCATGCCGGGCAGGAGCTCGCCAATGGCGCCGTATTCGCGGACGCGGTGACCCATCTGGAGCAACGCAGCTTTCAATTCGTCGGCCATGCCGTAGAGGGCCTGGAATTCGTAGTGCTTCGGATGCACCCCGAGCCGCTCGGCCTGCACGATGGCATGCGCGCAGGAACGCACGTTGTGCGAGGCGAAGTTCGCCGTGATGAGGTCGGCGTTCTCGAGGAGGAAAACGGTGAGCTTTTCGTAGTTGGCGTCGGACTCGGGTTTCTTCTGCCAGACCGGGACCGGCCACTCGCGCTGTTGGGCGATCACGGTCTCGTAATCCCAATACGCGCCTTTCACGAGGCGGACGTTGAGCGGGCGCCGGTGCGCGCGGGCCCAGGCCACGAGGTCGCGCAGGTCCGGTTCGCAATCACGCAGGTAGGCCTGCATGGCGATGCCGATGGCCGGCTTTTGCGCGAACTCCGGTTCCTCGAAGATGGATTTGAAGAGCGCAAGGGTGAGGTCCTTCAGCTTGTAGCTCTCCATGTCAAAATTGACCAAGGCACCGACCTCGGCGGCCCGACGCAGGATCGGACGCAGGCGGTGCTTGAGCGAGTGGATGGAGTTTTCCGGATCCGCGGGATGCACGTCGGGGGTGAGCGCGGAGATCTTGACCGAGAGGTTGAGCCGCGGGAGCGGGCCGTCGGGACCGGTGTCACTGAAGCACGGCTCGGTGTCCTTGGCGTAAAATTTGGAAACGGACTCGAGGATCTCGAGGTTGCGTTGGAGAAACACGTCGGCCTCTTCCTCGCTGACCACCGCTTCGCCGAGCAAGTCGATGGTGGTGGCGATGCCGAGTTTGATGTTCTTCTTGATCTGCTTGAGCAGGTCTTCACCGGTCTCGCCGGCAACGAATTGACCGGCCATGTCGACGATCTGGGCCTTGACCGGGCCAGCGACGAGTGCCGGGGCAAACGAGGAGGCCGCGAGACCGGCCTTGAGCGCCGGGTTGAGGGCGACGGCCTTGTCGCCGAGGTATTCCTGCAGATGGCGGACGATCTCGGCGGAAGAATGGAGCGAGGGCAGCACGTCGACAAAACGGAAGAGCTGCGTCTTGAACACGGGATCCTTCATGGACCAGTCCATCAAGCGGGCGTATGCGCCTTTCTTCGAGAAGAGGGCCGGAGGCGGTTGCTTGTCCATCAGGGCGAACAGTTGTTCGCCTTTGGCGCGCACGGAGGCTTCGATCTTCGAATCGGGAGTGAGGAATTGGGGCATGGGAGGAAGGGTTGGGGAAACAATTATCGCTGCGGGCCGCCCCGCAACAGAGCGACCGGCCTAAAACCTTAGCTTAATGGATTCTAATGACCTGAAAACGCCCTTTTTATGATCGCGACTGCAGTATTTTCGCCGGGGACACCGCGACGCACGACATTCCAGAGCTTGAGCCCGACGGCTTCCCCCTTATCGGAGGGGAATCGCAGCGCGTTGTGGATTGACGACGGAGAGGGAACCGCTCTCATGAGCGCCCATGCGGGTGCACTGTTAATCCATGTCGGTCCGTGAACCGGATGAGTGCGGTTGCGAGAGATCTGCTTTAGCATTTGTGGCCAGACTGGAATTTTGCCCTGCGGCGGCGATTTTTAGTTGAGATGTAAATCTCGAACCCCCCCCCCAACCCCCAAAATGAACAATCGCACGCGTTTCGCCTGCCTTGTCTGTCTCGTCGTGGCTTCGGCCACTTCTTCGTTCGCCTACATCATCACGAGCTACCAGATGGTCCTCGGCAACCCGAGCAGCGCCGGCACCGGCGCCGAAAACTACCTGAAGCAGCTCCCGCAATACGCCCTCGGCTACCAGAGTTCCAAAGGCATCCCCAAGTGGGTGGCATGGAGCCTCACCTCCGGCGATCAGGGCTCCGGCCGTTACGACGGAAACTTCATTACCGACACCTCGCTGCCCGCTGGCATGAAGCGCGTCACCCACGCCGACTACACCAACAGCGGCTATGATCGCGGCCACATGTGCCCCAACGCCGACCGCAACATCACCCTCGCCGACAGCAAGGAGACCTTCATCCTCACGAACATCCAGCCCCAGAGGCCCGACAACAACCAGGGGATCTGGGCGAACTTCGAGACCTACTGCCGCAACCTCACCAACAGCACCGGTCGCGAGGTGCTCATCATGTCGGGCGGCTACGGTTCCGCCGGCACCATCGGCACCAATGCGGTCACCGTGCCCACCTACAACTGGAAGATCGCCATCCTCGTCCCCGCAGGCAGCGGCTCGCCGATCACGAAGATCAATGCCAATCCCGCCGGCACCCGCGTCATCGCGCTGCGCGTGCCGAACATCGCCGGCATTCGGACCACGCCGTGGACCAACTACATCACCACGGCCAGTTCCCTGCAGGGCAGCACGGCGCTGGCGTTCTTCACCGCGTTGAACTCCACCGCCCGCACCACGCTGCTGAACGACCTCGACAACGGCACCAACTAACCGCCGGTCTCCTGCTTTCGCGACCGCCGCGGGCATCCAGCCCGCGGCGGCTTTTTAGGCGGCAGCGAACATCATCTTTCTGTGAAACCCCGGTTTCTCGCGTCCGTTCTCCTCTCGCTGGTCCTCGCGGGCCTGCTCGTCCTCGCGTTCCAGTTCCGGTCGGGTGAGCGGGAAACTCCTGCGGCAAGGCCGCCGACGGCCCCCACGGGTCGCGAAGTGCCGCACGCACCGGGGCCGACATCCGCGGTTACCTCCGGGTCCGCGTCTGTGCCGGCAGCCCTGTCGGGTGAGCTGGCGCGCCTGCTGGCGATCGCGGATCCGGACGAGCGGTTCCGCCGGCTCGACGCGTTTTGGCGCGATTGGTTCGCGCGCGATCGCGAAGGCGTTTTCGCCGCGATCGCCGGCCTGCCGCCGGGAGGCGAACGCACGCAGGCGCTGCTCTATGCCCTGCTGGAACTGGCGTCCACCGAGCCCGACCGTGCGCTCGACCTCGTCCTCCAGCTCGCGCGCGGCACGCAGGACGCCGATGTCTTCTCGGCTCTCTTCGACCTCTTCTCGCAGCAAGACCTCGCGCTGGCGCGCGCGCGCCTCGCCCGGGTGCCGCCGGGGCCCGGTTTCGATGCCGCCTGGCGGGCCTGTGCCGATGCCTATGCCCGCGCGGACCTCGCCGGTGCGCTGCAGTGGGCAAAAGGATTGCCCGAAGGACGGGCACGCTCGCTCGCCCTCGAGACCGCACTCTACACGCTCGCCGAGCAGGATCCTTACACGGCGTTTGAAACCGCTCTCGCGGGCCTGACAGACGAGGCGCGCGACCGGAGCCTCTATCAAGCCTTGATGCAGATCATCCCGCACGATCCCGCCGGCGCGGCGTCGCTCATCGTCGCGATGCCGGTCTCTCCCTCGCGCGAGCTCGCCGTGGCCGCGGCGGCGCGAGCCTGGGCCGCGGATGCGCCCGACCGTGCGCTCGCTTGGGCGGAGACGCTGCCGGGGGATTCGACTGTTTCGGCGGCGGTCGCGATGGCCAACATCCTGGAAATTTGGGCCTTGAGTGACGCAACGGGGGCGAAGGCGGCTCTGGCCGCGTTGCCCGACGGCGAGATGCGTGCTGTTGCCGCCGAGCGGATGGCGGCGGTGCTCGCACGCGAGTCGCCGACGCAGGCGCTCGAATGGGCGGTGACGTTGCCGGACGGGTCCACGCAAGAACGGGCCCTGTCGGGCATCGTTGCCATGTGGGCGCGCCAGGATGCCGCTGCCGCGGCGGCGTGGACGATGGCCAGCGCACCGGGACCGGAGCGTGGCGTGCTGCTGGCCGAGGTGGTTTCGAACTGGGCGGTGCAGGACCTGCCGGCGGCACAGCGTTACGTCGGCGGGCTGACCGATCCCGCGGCGCAGACGAAGGCGGCGGCGGTGCTGATTTCCTCTTTGTTGCGCGTGGACCCGCGGGCGGCGATGGCCTGGGCGGAAAATCTGGCGCAAACTCAGGTGCGAAATGACGTGCTTCGCGTCGCCTATCGGGAGTGGCTGGCCGACGATCCGGCAGCGGCGCGCGCCTGGGCCTCATCCCGCCCCGGGTTTGATCCGAGGAAGTAGAGAACACCCCGTCCGAGGACCTGGATTGCGCTTTCGGGGCCATGCCGCGCCACCGGCGGGAAGCCTGGAACGAAATCACCTCCCGGGAAAAGCCCGTTCGATTTTTCACGCTGGCGTAGCGTGGCCCGCCGAACGGGGTTTGGTGGGACTGGCGCTGTGCTTCGGAGCACGCCGCACTTGCCATCGCGCCGTGCTCCGGCATTCCAGAACCACGAGCTATGTCCTGTCGCGTGCTTCCATCGCTATGAAATGTCTCGGCCTCATCGGCGGCATCGGTTGGGAGTCGACCGCAC